>NZ_JAJBUX010000047.1:0-6746 GCF_020860125.1 Cloacibacillus sp.
GGCGGTGGCCGCCGAGGCGGCGCTCTATGAAAAAGAACTCGCTGCGCTTGGCTTCCGCACCGAGGGCGGCAGGGTGACGGCGGTGCCAGCGATCAAGGGCAAGGGGCACCTCTCACCGATAGATATGCTCCGTTCGGCGCTGCGCGGAATGGAGACGGAGAACGACCCTGTGAAGCGGGACCGCGAAGTCTGGTGGCGCATGGCGCGCCTCGCCTGCCGCGACGCGGTAAAGCTCGGACGGCGCTTTGAGCCTGAGGAGGCCCTCGATTTGCTGCGCCGTCTAGAACGCTGCGACACTCCCTATACCTGCCCGCACGGAAGGCCGACGGTCTTTCTGATCGAAAATAAAAAACTGCGCGACTGGTTTGAGAGATGACGGATAAAAAGATCCCCGTTATCGCGATAATCGGCCCTACGGCGGTCGGCAAGACGGAGTTCAGCCTGTCGCTTGCCGCGAGGCTCAACGTGGAGGTCATCTCGGTCGACTCTCGCCAGGTCTACCGCTATCTTGACGTTGGCACGGACAAGGTATCCCGCGAGATACGGCGCGAGGTGATACATCATCTCATCGACGTCGTCGATCCGGACCAGGTATATTCCGCAGCCGACTTCGCGGAGGATGCGGAGGACGCCGTGAACCGCATCATGGCCCGCGGCCGCGTGCCGCTGCTGATCGGCGGCACGCCCTTCTACTACCGCGCGCTTACCGGCATGCTCTCCGAAGATCTGCCGAAGGATGAAAATGTCAGGTCTCAGCTTGAGGCAGAGATAACGGTACGCGGGCTTTCCGCGCTGCATCAGGAACTTATGGAGATAGATCCCGAGGCGGGGGCGAAGATACATCAAAACGACCCCGTGCGTACGATGCGCGCCCTTGAGATATTCCGCATCACCGGCAAGAACGCGAGCTGGTGGTACCGGAGGCAGAATAAGATGGAGTCTCCCTATGAAATATTATATATCGGCCTCACGAGGCTTCGCGCCAATCTCTACTTGAATATCGAGCGCCGCGTCAAAGAGCAGTTCGCGAGCGGATATCCTGAGGAGGTCAAGTGGCTGCTCGACAATGGCTATTCTCCATCGCTTCCGGCGCTGCAGGGTTTTGGCTACCGTGAACTGGTGCGTTACATCGGCGGCGAATGCACCTTCCTGGAGGCGATAGAGGGCGACATCCGTTCGACCAAGGCCTTCTCTCGCCGTCAGATGACCTGGTTTAAGCATTTTGAGCCCGCGCTTTGGTATGACTTCGACAAGGTCTCAAAGGAGGAGGCGCTTAGGGACGTCGTACCGCGCTGTCTCGCGCACCTGGAGGGCGGCGCATGAAGATAATCACCGCCGATCCGACGGGGCTCTGCTTCGGAGTGAAACGCGCGATCATGACGCTTGAAGGCGAGCTGAAAAAGACTCATCAGGTCTACGCGCTGGGCAGCCCGATACACAATCCGCAGGAGACGGAACGGCTTGAGAAGCTGGGGCTCGTCGTCGTCGATTCTCCCGAAGAGGTGCCGGAGGGCGCCGTATCTTTCGTGCGGGCCCACGGGGTGACGCCGGAGGTTTTTGAATCGCTGCGCGAAAGAAGCGCGAAAATGGTCGACGGAACATGTCCTTTTGTAAAAACAGCGCAGGAAAGGGCAAAGACCCTTTCCCAAGATGGGTATATCGTGATAATATTAGGAGACGCCTCCCATCCGGAGGTCAAGGGTATTATGGGCTATGTTTCAGGAGAGGTCCACGTGCTGGCCTCCGCGGAGGCGATACCGTACGAGCTGTACGGCAAACGCTGCGGGATACTGAGCCAGACGACTCAGCGTGTGGAAAATTTTTCCGCGCTTGTTAGTGGATTTGTTTCCGTATCTCCTGAAATAAAGGTATATAATACGATATGCCGCGCGACTCTCGCACGACAGCAGTTCGTTTGCCGGCTTGCGGAAGAGGCGGACGGCATGATAGTGTTGGGCGGCAGGAACAGCGCCAACACGAGAAAGCTCGCAGAGATCGGCTCCTGTTCAGGGGTGCCGACCTTGTGGATAGAACACGCAGGAGAACTAGAGAGGGGCTGGTTGGAAAATAAGGACATAATAGGAATAGCCGCGGGAGGCAGCACCCCCGACTGGCTGATAAAAGAACTGATCCAAAAATTAAAGATGATGTAAGCAGGAGGATGTTGGGAATGGTTGACGAGCTTCGTACAGAAGACGTAATGGAAACACAGGAAAAAGAAGAAACGATGGAAGAAATGATGCAGCAGTATGATGTGATGGGCGACTTCCACCGCGGCAAGGTCGTGGAGGGAACCGTCGTTGATTCACGTGAGGACGGCTGGCTCGTAGATGTAGGCTACAAATGCGAAGGCTTTCTTCCGCGCAAAGAATGGACTCACAGAGTTCTCGTAGAAGAGACTCCCGAGCCCGAGAACGGCGCCAAGGTCAGAGTGCAGATCACGAACATCGGGCAGGGTGAAGACGCCCAGCTCGGACTCTCACGCTGGCGCTGCGAATTTGACGAGCGCTGGAACAAGCTCGA
Source organism: Cloacibacillus sp. (assembly GCF_020860125.1). Taxonomy (NCBI): domain Bacteria; kingdom Thermotogati; phylum Synergistota; class Synergistia; order Synergistales; family Synergistaceae; genus Cloacibacillus; species Cloacibacillus sp. Next base: position 2,524 of record NZ_JAJBUX010000047.1, read on the forward strand.
AGAAGAGGCGGAGAACAACGAGACTATCACAGTAAAGGGAATCCGTAAGGTAAAGGGCGGCCTCATCGTGAGCTGCTGCGGCATCGAAGGATTCATCCCCATTTCACACCTGACGCAGGAGGGCCACGGAGTGAATCCCGGAAAACTCCTCGACCAGGAATTCCCTGTGAAGCTCATCGAAAAGGACCGCAGAAAGCGCCGCCTCGTATTCTCCCGCCGCAGCCTCATCGAAGAGGAACTGACAGGCATCCGCCAGGCCTTCTATGAGCAGGTACATGAAGGCGATGTGCTTGAGGGCGATGTCAGCAGCATCACTTCTTTCGGTGTTTTCGTCAACCTCGGTGCGATGGAAGGGCTGGTCCACATCAGCGAACTTTCATGGCAGCGCAACGCGAAGGCCAAAAAGATCGTCACTAAGGGCGACCACGTCAAGGTAAAGGTCATCGGCATCGACAAGGAGAACAACAGGATCTCCCTCTCGATCCGTCAGACGCTTGACGATCCCTGGACGACGGCGGCCGAGCGCTGGACCCCCGGCAAGGTTACCGAGGGTACCGTTACCAACCTGACAGAATTCGGCGCATTTGTAGAAATAGAGCCCGGCGTAGAGGGACTTATCCATATCGGAGACCTCAGCTGGACACGCATCAAGCACCCGAAGGAAGTCCTCAAGAAGGGGCAGAAGGTCGAAGTTTCGATCATCGAGACGGACACCGAGCGCAAGCGCATCAGCCTGGGCTACAAGCAGCTCAATGATCCCTGGAAGGATGCAGCCGAGAAGTATCAGAAGGACGCAGAGGTTCCTGTGAAGGTCGTTCGCATCGCTGACTTCGGCGCCTTCGTCGAACTCGAAGAGGGTATCGAGGGACTCATCCACATCTCCCAGCTTTCTTCACAGAGAGTGGAGAATCCCAAGGAAGTGCTCTCAGAGGGGCAGGAAGTCACCGCCCGCGTTCTCGAAGTGAATCCCGTCGAGCGCCGTATCCGCCTCAGCCTGCGTCCCGCGAACGAAGAGCCCGTAAGACGTTCGCCGCGTGAGGAATCGCATGACCAGCCCCCGATGGGCGGAGCTCCCGCGAAGCGCGGCGAGGACCGTCCGCGCCGCCGCCGTTCAGAGGGCGGTGACCGCCGGAGACAGGAGAGCGGCAACAGCCAGCTTCCGCAGGAAGAGATGAACTTCTTGATCGGAGATCTTCTCAAACAGCGTGAGATGGAAGACGGCGAATAGCCCGTCGGTCCGCCCAAGAGATATAGAGGCCCCGCTCATCTTGAGCGGGGCCTCTTTTTACGTTACAATAGGATAAATATGAAAACATATGACAGGAGGTCAATTATGGCCCTTAGAACTATATGCTTTTATCCCGATCCCGTGCTCCGCGAAGAGACGGCAAGGGTGGAGGAATTTGACGAAGAATTGAAGACCCTTGTCGGCGACATGTTCGACACCATGTACGCGAACGATGGCATCGGCCTTGCCGCGCCTCAGGTGGGAGTCGCAAAAAAGGTCGTCGTCATAGACTACCACGGCGATAAATTCGTCCTCGTTAACCCAGAGATTATCGAAGCGGAGGGCTTCGTGACTAACGAAGAGGGCTGCCTCAGCTTTCCGGGCATCTACGAAAAGGTCGTCTCTCCCGAGAGGCTGACCGTCGTCTATCAGGACGAGAACGGCGTCTCCCTGAGAAAGGAGCTTGACGGTTTTCCAGCCTGCGTTTTTTCTCACGAGATCGACCACCTCAACGGACGGCTGCTCATTGACCGGGTCTCGCCGCTCAAGCGCCAGTTCCTCAAGAAAAAAATCGCGAAACGGGCGGCGGAAAAATAATGGGCCAGCTGACTGTCGGCTTCATGGGCTCCGGCCGCTTCGCCGCGCGCTGCCTGGAGATAATATCAAACCGGCTCCGTCCCGCGTGGGTGCTGACGAACGCGCCGCGTACGGCGGGACGCGGGCTCAAACTGCAGAATACGCCGGTATGGGAGCTTGCGCGGTCGCTTGACCTGCCCGTTTATACGACGGAGAGGCTGTCCGCCGACGCGGAGCGCCTGGAATGGCTGCGGCAAAACAGCCCCGATGTGATACTGGTGATAGACTTCGGACAGATGATAAAAGAGCCGGTACTCTCTATGGCTTCATTGGGCTGTCTTAACATCCACCCCTCGAAGCTGCCGGAATACCGGGGCTCGGCTCCTATCCAGCGTGCGCTGATGGACGGACGTACAAAGACGGCGGTCTCCATCTTCCGGCTTGACGCCGGTATGGACTCCGGCCCCATATTGGCGCAGCCGGAGCTCGTGATAGAACCGGAGGACGACGCCGCGGCGCTGATGGAAAAGGCCGCCCTGCTCGGCTCCGAAACGCTGCTCCACTACCTTTGCGGCGTCGCGCCCACAGAGTGGCGCTTTACGCCCCAAAAAGAAGAAAATGTGACGACGGCTCCAAAGATAGATAAGTCCGAAGGAAAGATTGACTGGCGCGCGGAAAGCGCCGAAGAGATAATCAATAAGATCAGGGGCATCGGATGCTCCCCGGGAGTCTATTGCATGGTCCGCGGCAAGCGGCTCCGCGTACACGCGGCAGAGCCTCTGCCCTCGGCGGACTGCGCGGTCTGTCGCTGTGAGATCGTCGACGGCGCGCCTGTCGTCGTCTGCCGTGAGGGGGCGCTTAAACTCGTCGAGGTGCAGCCGGAGGGCAAAAGGCCGCAGCGCGCCGAGGACTGGGCGCGCGGGGCCCGCATAGAAAACGGCGAAGAGATAGGATAAGGGGTGTTTGTCTTGAGCGATTCAAAAAATCAGCTGCGTAATATCGTGCGTTCGGACTGCAAATATAAGGGACGTATCATCGACCTCCGCGTGGATACCGTGAAATTTCCCTCCGGTTCCGAAAAGGTGCGCGAGGTGGTGCTCCATAAGTCGGCGGTGGGGATACTCCCCGTCAATGATCGAGGGGAGATAATTCTTGTCCGGCAATACCGCCACGCGATAGACGAGGATATCTACGAGATTCCCGCGGGGCTTGTCGAGGAGGGCGAAGACCCGCGCGAGACCGCAGTGCGCGAGATGCAGGAAGAGATCGGCTACCGGCCGGGCCATATGGAGGAGATCGCGGAATTTTACAGTTCCCCGGGCTTCTGCACTGAAAAGATCACCGTCTACTATGCGGACGAACTGACCTCCTCCAAACTTCCCGAGGATGAAGACGAATATATCAAGGTATTTGCCTTCGCCCCGGAAGAGCTGGAAAAGATGATCGCCGAAAAGAAGATCAAGGACGGCAAGATACTGATGGCCTTCTACTGGTACATGGCCCGGAGGCCGCAAAAATGAACCACCCCGCCGGAGGCGAACTTGGCAGAACGATCGAGCGTTTCACCGACTACCTCCGGCTTGAGCGCGGCTGCAGCGAAAACACGCAGCGCGCCTACAACTCCGATATGCAGATATGGCTCGCGCACTGCGAGGTCAGCGGACACGACCCTCTTGACATGCAGGCCGACGCCATCTCGCGTTTTCTGCTTGCGCAGCAGGGAGAGGGACGAAAAAAGTCCTCCGTGCAGCGGCTGGGGGCGATGCTTCGATCCTTCGCGCGCTTTTTGCAGTACGACGGCGTCACCGACAATCTGCCGCGCCTCGCGCCGCTGCCGGCGAGGACGAAGGCCCTGCCGCAGGTGATGACCGAGGGCGAGGTGCAGCGGATAATCAACGCCTGCGAAGACGGCACGCCGGTCGGCAAACGCGACCGGGCCTTTATCGAACTCGCCTACGGAGCGGGCATGAGGGCCTCCGAGCTCTGCCATGTGAGGCTGCGCGACCTTGACGCAGCGAACGGTATACTCTACGCGCGCGGCAAGGGCGATAAAGAGCGGACGATCCCCTATATAGGGGCGGTCCGCCGCGTCATCGAGGAATATATCGCGGAACACCGTCCGAAGCTCGATAAACACGGGGCGGAGTGGCTCTTCCTTTCAAGAAACGGGAGGCAGCTGCACCGCGAGACGTTATGGGTGATCATGCGGAAGCGAGGACTGATGGCGAACATCCCTGCCGCGCGGCTCCACCCGCATGTGCTGCGCCACACCTTCGCGACACACCTGCTGCGCAACGGCATGGACCAGCGCACGCTGCAGGAGATACTGGGACACAGCTCGATCATGACGACGGAAAAATATACGCACATGGATACGGAGCTGAGGGATTATTACGACCGTTTCCATCCAAGAGCTTGA
>NZ_JAJBUX010000047.1:6846-28989 GCF_020860125.1 Cloacibacillus sp.
AATTATTATAATCAGCTTGATATGAGGAGGAGTGACATATGTATCACTGGGACAAGGTAGACGAAGCGCTGCGGTATATTGAGAGAAGAAGCGCCATACGGCCGCAGGCTGCGATCGTGCTGGGGTCGGGGCTTGGACGCATAGCTGAGCAGCTGGAGCGCCCGGAGATCATCCCCTACGAAGAGATACCCTACTGGCCGCGTTCAACGGCTCCCGGACACGAGGGCAAACTCCTGCTCGGATATCTGCGCGGCACGCCGGTAGCGGCAATGCAGGGACGCGTCCATTACTACGAGGGCTACACGATGGCAGAGGTCACCTTCCCGGTGCGCGTCCTCGGACAGCTGGGGATAAAGGCCCTCGTCGTGACGAACGCCTCCGGCGCTGTAAATACCGATATCGCACCCGGTTCCATCGTCGCCATCGAGGATCATATCAACTACATGGGGACCAATCCGCTCATCGGCGTGAACAACGACGACTGGGGCACGCGTTTCCCAGATATGACGGCGGCCTATGACAAAGAATTCCTGCGTATATTGGAGCACGTCGCCGCGCAGGAGGGGATCGCGCTGCGGCGCGGAGTCTATATCGCCTTCAGCGGCCCCTCCTTTGAAACGCCCGCCGAGATACGCATGGCGCGGAGCTTCGGCGCCGACATCGTGGGAATGTCCACCGTGCCAGAGGTGATCGCCGCGAACCACATGGGCATCCGTGTGCTCGGCATCTCCTGCGCCGCGAACTACGCAGCGGGGATCACCTCTGAAAAGCTGACCCACCAGGAGGTCCTGGAGACGATGTCCAAGGCAGGCGAGTCTGTGGCGCGGCTGATAGAGGCATTCATCGAGGAGGTGCGTCTATGATGTTCAATATAATCGAATTTATCGAGAGAAAGCGTGACAAAGGACGCCACGGCAGAGACGAATTTAACGAGCTGATCGCCAAGCTGATGGCCGGCGAAACTCCGGACTACCAGCTGTCCGCCTGGCTGATGGCGGCCTTCCTCAACGGGCTGGACGGTGACGAGACGATGTACTTTACCGAGGCCCTTGCGAAGTCGGGGGAGAGCTATTCATTCCCCGCCGACCTTCATATCGTCGACAAACACAGCACCGGCGGCGTTGGGGATAAGGCTACCCTGATCCTTCTGCCGCTCGCAGCGGCCTGCGGCGCCTCCGTCTCCAAACTCTCCGGCCCCGGGCTGGGCTTCACGGGCGGTACGGTCGATAAGCTGGAGTCCATTCCGGGGATGCGGATGCATCTTGAACCGGATGAATTTCTCGCGCAGGTGCGCCGCATAGGCTGCGCCATCTCCGGCCACTCAAAGCAGCTGGCCCCCGCGGAGGGACGCTTCTACAAGCTGCGCGACGTGACGGGGACCGTTCCCTCCACGGAGCTCATCACCGCGAGCATCGTCAGCAAAAAACTCGCGGGCAGCGCCTTCGGCTACGTCTTTGACGTGAAATGCGGCAGCGGAGCCTTCATGAAAGACCGTGAGGCCGCCGCGGTGCTTGCAGAAAACCTTGTCAAAGTGTCGAAAAAACTTGGCAAAGGCGCCGTCGCCGCGATAACCGACATGGAACAGCCGCTTGGCGAATGGGTGGGCAACGCCTCCGAGGTCTTTGAGGCGGTGGAGGTCCTGAGCGGACGCGGCCCCGCCGATACGAGGAAACTATGCGTAACGCTCTGCGGACTGATGCTCGCCGTCGCCTCCGTCGCGAAAGACGCGCGGGAGGGGGCGAAAATTGCCGAACGCGCCCTCGACGACGGTTCGGCGCTGAAAAAATTCGCCGAGATAATCACGGCGCAGGGCGGCGACCCCGAAGTCGTCCGGCGGCCGCTTGAGGTCCTGCCGCGGGCGCGGAAGAGCTTCCTGATCAAAAGTTCGAAAATGGGATACATCTCGAAGCTGGACGCGCTCTCCGTCGGCGAGGCGCTGCGAGCGCTCGGCGGCGGCCGTATGAAGCTTGACGACAAGATAGACCATGCCGTGTCGGTACATCTCATGAAAAAGGTAGGCGACGCCGTCTCCGTCGGCGATACGGTGATAGAGCTGCTCTACAACGACGATACAAAACTAGCCGAGGCGATGAAATATCTTACGGACTGCTGGAGCGTCTCCGAAAAGGCCGAGCGGCGCGAACTGATACTGGATTACGTATTCTAAAGATAAAATTTTGTAAGAAAAAGCGGCGCAAGGGGTAAGTCAGGCCTTCATCGCGCCGCTTTTTGTGTGCGGAGTTATTAAGTATCAGAAACGTCAAATATCCCAATATTCATCTCAGGGTAGACGCGTCAGTAAAGTCAGAAGCTAAATAAATTACGGTTTATGTTTGTCTTGTCATGCCGGGCTTGACCCGGCATCTAGCGGCTTGGAATCTTATTTTTGTTTTGTGCGGGGTATAAAACAGGACAAGCCGCTGTGCACAGGCTTAGAGGCCAGCGTATGCCAGCTATCGATGTGTTTGCCCTGATACTCATCTTCTCTTCTTCATCGCCAAAGCCTCTTCAGTCACCGCCATGCCGCCGAGCGATGTACAGCGAAGCTCACAGGGCATCATCCTGCCGGTGGCGCATACGGCCTCTACCGTGCTGTCGATGCCCACCGGATTGCGGTAACCCCCGAGCACCAGGTCCGCGCAGATAAAGGCCTGTGAGGCGAAAGAGGCGTTTCTCGTGTGGCAGGGTATCTCCACGGTCGCCTGCACGAGGTCGCAGACCAATCCCATCGCGTTCTGGAACATCACCGCCGCCGCGTCGCAGCACTGCGCCGCCGAGCCTCCCGCCATCTCCACGACCGCCGCCGCGCCCATCGCGCCCGCCGCGCCGATCTCCACCTGACAGCCGCAGACCTCCGCGGCGAAGGTGCCATGTTCGCCGAGCACCCAGCCCGTCGCACCCGCGGCCCACATCGCGCGCACCACATCGGCGCGCGTAATATTCATATCCTTAAGCATAGTGACGACGACGCCAGGCAGGACGCCCGCCGAGCCGCCGGTCGGCGCGGCGCAGACGATGCCCTGTCCGCTGTTTACCTGCATCGCCGCCATCGCGCGCGCCGCCGCCCGCGTATGGATGCCGCCAAGCGCGAGCCTTCCCGCAGCCTCCGCCGCCATTATCTCCCCCGCAGTCGGCGAAAGCAGCGACATCGGCGGCGAATCCTTAGAGAGCCCCAGTTCAACGGCCCGCTCCATCACCGCAAGACGCCGCTCCATCTCCTGATTAAGCTCCTCTTTTGGCATATCAAGCAGCGCCGATTCGTATTCAAGCGCGGCTTCGCCGAGTGAAAGCGAATGAGTCCGCGCGAATTCGATCATCCCGCGTCCATCTTTGTAGAGCGCTTTGCCGCGAATGGGATAAAAGACCGGTTCCGCGCTCCTGACGGCGATTACCCCCGGAGCGGCGCGCAGTCTGTCGACAAGCTCACAAGGTATCTCATAGGGAGAGGCGAGCAACAGGCAGTTGTCTTGTTTAGTGACTTTGCTGAATTCGCCTAACAGGCCGTCAGGCAGAGGCTGATCCGATTCGGCGAATAAATAATAGGCGTCGCCGGCAATCTCCACGTGACAGCCGTTCAGGGAGTGGAGAATAAAGGCGCCACCGCCTGTGGAGTCGGCTACGGCGCGAAGAGAACCGCCGCCTCCCATATCCGCCTCTATCATTATGCTGTTTGGGTGGCGCGCTCCCGCAAAGTCCTCTATTATAAATTCTATCTCAATGCCGAAGGATGGAAAGATAGACAGCGCATCTTCGAAACGAACGTCCGTCAGCGGCAGCCCGAGAATGCCCATAACAAGCGCCAAGTCCGAGCCCTGATCCCGGTAACACTCGGCGATGGAACTCCCGGGGGCGAACGTAAAGACGGCCCTTTTGGGCAAAGCGCCCGCAAAGCCGCGGAAGAGCTTCGCGATATGATAGGGCCCCGCAGTATGCGAGCTCGAAGAACCGGGCATAACTGGCCCGATGACATTATTCAGAATACTGACCGCCATCTCTTTTTTCCTCCTGAAAATCGTTTTTTTAAGTATAACATGTGTAAAAAAACGGCGGAACATACATCTTTTGTGCAAATAATGATTGCGGCGAGGCCGACTTTCTGCTAGACTTTACTGCGTCGATTCGGAGGTGCGTTTCAGCTGGTGCTGGGCCCGGACTTCAAATCCGGTGTGGGTGGGTAACGCCCGTCCAGGTGGGTTCGATTCCCACACGCCTCCGCCAAATTATAAAATGCGCGGCAGTAAGTAGTTATCTTCTTGTCGTTTTATTTTAAATTATCTCTTCTTGCCAAACTGTTGTCATCGCTGATTACATGTAAATTATAAAGAAGTATGTATCGTGACGGAATGATGCTACGCTCAGTATCCGAACGGCTATCTGCGAATCGATAGCTGCCAACGTTTTTATCATATTAAATCACGCTTTGGTCTGTCGTAATAAAGGTAAGCGCCAAAAGTAAGCGTCAAAACTACCGTACCTACGCCAATAAGCAAATCCATTGTATTATCTATCAGTTTTCAGAGTCGTTGAGTCCAGCACAGGAAGCAAAGTCACAGGATTCGTCGTTGTCGCCGGCCGTTGAATCCAGCTGGCCTTTCAATTTGCAGTGACATGGAAGCTCTTTGCTCCAGGGCAGGATGGTATGGTATCGCTCCGGTGCCGTGTTGGGCATGTTTTCAAGGATGTATTTGAGGTATTCGTATGGTTTGAGGTGGTTCTCTTTTGCCGTCTCTATTATTTATTGAGTAGATTACCGCGCTGGTTTCCGCTCTTTTGGGAGAGCAGGAAAAGAGCCAGTTTTTTCTGCCTATGACGAATGGTTTTATGCTTCGTTCCGCCATGTTGTTGGAGATTTCTAATCTGCCGTCAAGGTAGAAGGTCTCAAGTAACAGCCTCTGTTCAAGGGCATAGTGCAGTGACCTTCCTAGGACCGATTTGGGAAGGGCAGGGGGGCAAGCCCCACGCGAATAAGGCATCCGTTATTGCCTTGCTTTGTTCTAGTCTTTTGACACGACGTTCTTCCAGCGTCAGTTTTGTATAGTCACGTTCAAGAGCGAAGAGTCTGTCGCAGTATTCAAGTCCTTTTTGTGAGGCGCAGGTCGGTTGTTCTTCTTGTGGGACCGCCTGTATTCCTTCGTGAAATTTTCTTCTCACATGGGCCCAGCAGCCACAGCGGCGAATATCTGCACCGAGTCTGCCATATAATAGCCGTCTGTGTGCAGACAGCCTCTGAAGCCATTGAGGAATTTTATGGGGTGTGAGCTTGAACGGGTCTCCTGGTATTGGAATAAGGCGACGGGGTTAGCGGAGTGTTTTCCGCTACGGTACAGCCACATGCAGGATTGGGTACGTGAGGCCCTTCCGGGTTCCCGCAGTACCTGTATCTCTGTTTCATCAGCATGGAGTATCTCTTCTTCCAGAAGTTTACGGCGCATTTCTTTGTATAGCGGGTACAGCCACTCTTTTCCTGCACGCAGAAGCCAGTTCGCCATCGTCTGCCTGCTAAGCTTTATTCCCTCTTTGATGAACGAGAGCTCCTGGCGGTATAACGGGCACTCCCTGCATGTATTTCTGTGTCATGATGTGTGCTATAGACGACGCGGAGGCAGCGCCTCCCTTTATCACTGGAGCAGGAACCTCTGCCTTTTTTACCAGTACATGCGTGTTTTCTTTCTCGCATCTGCGGCAGCCGTATATTCCCTGGGCATGGACCACGACCTTTACGCTGGCTGGGATGATATCTATCTCGCGTCTTTCATCGTATCCTATAAGATGCATTTTACTGCCGCATTCCGGACATGACTGCTCTTCTTCCGAAAGGGTGTATTCCACTCTCTCCGTGGGGAGACCATCAAAATCATCCTCCGGCTTTACGGCTCCTTCTTGTATATGTTATCTCACAAACTATGGGCTCCGGCTTTTTGACGTCTGACTCATTTTCCACCTCGTCAAAAAGAAGAAGCTGACAGGAATCCGCTTCGCTTTTCTCGCTCGAACTGGCATAATGCCTGTGACGGCTCAGCCTTATGCACTCTTCATAATAAGCGACCTTCTTCTCCAGCTTCTGTCGTTCAAGCTCAAGACCGGAATTCTTTTTCCTCAAGCTCCGCATATTTATTCTTTAACTCTTCCAGTTCCCGTATAAGCTCTTCCATAAGATTATGATACAGGAAAATACGCCTTAGTTACATCAATACCAACGTCTTGCTATTTTCGACTATTACCTTACGCCGTCACCTCGGGAAAAACCTCGTCCATACTGAGTCTGCGGCGTAGCTTCATGCCTGAAAACAGACAAGAAAATTCATCCTTTAGTGATGACCATCCTCTTCACACTCCCCTCCGCGGGCCATGGAAAAGTACCGCGTTCAAGCCTCTTCTGATACAGTCAGAAACCATCGTCGTCCCACTCGATGATCTTCACCCTGTTACGGCTCTTATTACAGAAGATAAACATAGACACACCACTGAAATCACAGACAAGCCTGTGATTTACGATGGCAGCCAGACCATCGACCCCCTTACGCATATCCGTAGCTCCGTAGACAATATATATCTCTTTATTAATGCTCTCGATCATAAAACTGCTCCCTTCTGTGCTGCTTGATGAAAGGAGTTTACGAGCTTTTTGACTTAATTTACTGGTGCGGTATTTTTGATGCTTACCTAGGAAAGGGCTAAACTATGAGCGAAAAAAAAGATAAACCGACAGTACCCTCAAGCTATGAAGAGGTCATAAAAAGTGGCGTCTACCTGTTGTCAAAGCCTTATCAATTTGAGAAAGGGGCGGAGGTTTTCTCGATTCCGCTGCCATTCTCGGCCGCTACCGGCGGGGATGTCGTACGTGCTTAGGACCTTTTTGAAGGAATGGGTAACTCAATAACCGGTCCTTGTGAACTCAATAAAAAATTTCAGTCATTTTTTGCAGCGACGCTTGCGGGAGTCAAGCCTGACTTTATTGCGGGGTTGCCAATGGCAGATTTCTCACGCATCACGCTTTACTGCCAGCGTTTTTTATTAGGGCAGGACTAAGGCAAGAGATAGACCCTGCCAAAACAATCCGGTCGATCGCGGTCTACCTGGCGCGTTTGACCTATACTTCCATACAATATTTTTATTCGCTGACACTGCGCGAACTGGGTAAAATATTTGAAGAGGTAGACCAGCAAAGTAACAGACCGTCGTAAGGCGGTCTGTTACTTTATGGGGATAGTTTTTGGAGTAATTGCTCTATTAAAAAACTGCGAAGAAATAAATAAAAAAAATATCAGCGCAAATAGATATTTTACTATTGTGCCTAAATTGTAGGCTATAAACCGGGCCAAATGGAAGAAACAACTAAGAATCAGATAGGCTGCAAACAAAATCCAAAGAAAATATTTCTTAAGTCCTGTAGATTCGGCAAGACAAGTCCTAAATGCCATCTCTGCCATCCCCCTTATCTGAATATTCTATCACGTTATATGAAAGAAGGTGAAGTATATTGGCTCAAAGCTTATATCAGCTCGCTGTTGAGCTGCAGGGAAAATGCGACAGTACATTCGGAACGTCAATAAATGAAGCTACGAAGCATCTTAACGAAATGAACAATGAAATCAGCCTTGTCTGCAAGGGACAGGAAAATATATCACTGCTTGCCGCCTCCTACGTAAAGCTGAGTGCGGCTTCTGCAAAATACGGCGAATCAATTCATAAACTTACAAGAAAGCAGGCCGATATAATCGGCTATCAAAAGCAGGAGGCAGCCAGCCTCAAGTCAGTTGATTCCCTGAAAAATCTTTGCCGTACAATCCAATGGCTTGAAAGCGTCTATGGGCCGCTAAGTAAAGAGCAGGAGAAAACGCTTGCGTCGGCGAGGAAAGAGCTAGATTGGTGGTGCCTGCCTGGGTTGAATTTTAATTTTGAGCACTATCTCTAAAAATTTTCCTGCAGCTAGATAGGAGTGTTGTTAATTCTCCATTATTGCAATCCTCAATATTAAGAGGCGGTTGGTACTTACCGATGTATTTTTCCTCAATCAGCTTGGGAGTATTAGTTTCATATATTTTAAAATAGGAGTATTTCTTTAGCCAATTTGTAATAATAATATTCGACTGTTCATCTACTTCATAAGATATTTTATTATTATAAATTATTTTAAAAGATTTAAATCCCATTATAGAAGCAATTGTTCGTCTCAATGTAGATTTTGGCGTTATAGAAAAATGTTCTTCTATCCTTGACTTTATAGTTCTTGCTGTTTTTCCAATATATAGCAGAGGACCTATGTGATGTATTGAATCGTAATGCATAATTTTTAACTGTATTAACTTCATTACTTTAGGATTTTTTATCCCGAAGAAGTACAAGCCTCTATGTTCTTTTAAAAAAAGAGCATACACACCAGGTTGATATGAATCGTAATAGTCAATAAATTTATGAATATCGACTTCGTTGTAATCTTTCATTCCATTCTCTCCTAATCATGACGATATAAGCATTATCTGTTTTTTTTATATAATTGAAAAGTGCTAAATATGAAATTACACGGTGGTAAATGATAATAATCAAGCAGCTGGGCCTTAATTTAGGAGTTAGTATGCCGTATAATGTTATTACGTATGAATGGGTTAATGTAGTTAAGTTAATAAAATTATTAATAAGTACATAAAATGTATTGCCGGAGATAATACCGGATACAACATAAAATATAAGTATTTGTAATATTAGTATTACTAATTATTTTTAATTATTGCAGGTTCCCACACGCCTCCGCCATATAGAACATACGGTTACAAACAAATCCAAATCATACAAAAAAATCAGTGATACCAATAAAATTTGTCTTTCAATTGTCCGGTATAATCCAGACGATATTGACACAATCCAGAAAAGTACCGTACCATAGACCGTACCATGAGCATGTTTTGAAAAACTGCGGTACGGTCATCGTACCAGTACCGCGAATAAGGAAGGTAAAACATTGCTTCCGCTATTAACATAAATTGTCAACGGACGCCGTTTTCTCTGCCAATACGGCAATATCTGGATGACTATCTGTGAAAGGATATTAGCCTAAACAGTTTTACCGTATCATATTTGACATTGGCATTATTTCCCCCTGCTCCAGAGCATCTCATTATCGATAAATTCTATATTCAGCCTGCCGCCGTCGTGCAGCCATGACAGGTATGACTTTATCGTACTTCCGACAAGCACATACTGGTTGTGGTCCATCGTCAGGCTGTAGTGATCGAAGACCTCTTTCAGTATCCGCTCAAAGCTCTTGGGCGCGGCGCAGATGTCGCAGATGAGCGCCGCGATCTCGTGTACCTTTGCGCGGTTGACGGCGATCAGCTCTTTGATGTCAGTCGTCGCCTCGTTGTGCGCGGGGATGAATATTTTTGCCTCCAGCCCCTCCAGCATTTCGAGCGTCGCGAGGAATTTTGCCACGTCGTAGATGAATATGATGTGGTACTTTGTAATGATATCGGCGCTGAAAATCGCGTCGGCGAGGAAGCAGGTCCCGTCGTCGGCCATGATCCCGATCATGTCTAAGTAGTGTCCCGGGAGCTTTATTATCTCAAGCCCCGGCGGCAGCGCCGATTCTATGTCCTCGGTGCTCTCCGTTGGTTTGGCCAGCAGGAATTTATTGCGCAGCTCGGCGTAGGGATAGCCGCCGTAGAGAAGGGAGCTCTCAAGCTCCGGGTGCCTCGCGATGGCGTTTTCTATATCGGTGGAGAGCACGCGGCAGCCGGTGCGGCTTTGGATGAACTGATTGCCGCCGACGTGGTCGGCGTTTGAATGGGTGTTGATGATGCAGGAGACCCGCCATCCCGCCTCCGTCACCTTTTTGAGTATCTTGCGGCCGGCCTCTTTGTCGTTGCCGGCGTCGATGAGGCAGACCTCGCCGCCGCCGAGAGCGTAGACGCCGACGTTCGCGGGATTTTTTATATACCAGCTTTTTTCTCCGGTCTGGATAAGTTCATACATTCGTCATGCCTCCGATTAGCGTAAAATTAGTAGTAGTCTCTGATAATTTTATCATGAATTATGTTATGATTATCTATTGTAAAGGCGGTGGATGTGATGTTTATTACCTTCGAGGGCATCGACGGATGCGGTAAATCCACGCAGGCAAGACTGCTCTTCGAGCTTTTGAATAAAGAGGGCGGAGCCGTCCTCACGCGTGAACCAGGCGGCTGGGAGGGCGGGGGTACGCTGCACGATATCGTGCTTAGCGGCGATCTGCGTCATCCGTGGAGCGAGCTCTTTTTGTTTATGCTCGACCGCACCGAGCACGCCGCGAGGGTGATTTCGCCCGCCATCTCAGAGGGACGCCATGTCGTTTGCGAACGTTACCATGATTCCACCCTCGCCTATCAGGTGTGGGGCAGGGGGATGCCTTTTGAGCCGCTGTGGGAGATGGCGAAGCTCGCGGCGCTGCCGGAGCCGGACGTTACGCTGTTTTTCAAGATAGAGCCAGCGCTTGCGCTCTCCCGCGTCGGAAAACGCGGGAAACCTGATTCTTTCGAACGTGAGGGTCTTGCCTTCATGGAAAGGATTGACAGAGGGTATCGCTCGCTGGCGGAGATGGAGCCGCGGCGCTGGGCCGTGATAGAATGCGGCGACAGAAACCCTGCGGAGATTTTTGCGCAGGTGAAGGACGTCCTCGCTGAAAGGGGACTCCCTCTGTGAACCAGGAGACTGTAGCCCTCATAGAGTCCTCGCAGGGCTGGCGTGAGCTGGCGAACGCGGCGGCCTCCGGACGGACGCCTCAGTCCGTGGGGGTTACCATCCCTCATGTCATGCAGGAGACCTTCGCCGAAATGTATGGACGGCTGGTGCTTAAGGATGACAGCCTCTGGAATGATGGAAAGCACCCCGATATGATAAATGCCGGTACGTTGGCGGCTCCGCCCTCTATTGACGAGTGCCGCAGGCTGCAGGGTGAGCTTGCGCTGTATCCGCTCTCTTCGCAGCGCCGTCTCGCCGTCGTCTGGATGGCGGGCAAGCTTTCGGTCGAGGCCTCGAACAGCCTCCTGAAGATCACCGAAGAGCCTCCTGAACATGGCAACATTCTCTTTATGTCGGAGGAGGACAGCCTCATTCCGACGATCAAGAGCCGTATCTGGTCGATACATATAGATCTGCCCGAAGAAATTTTAAAATCCCACCCGATGCCCGCAGATATGATGGAATGGGCGAAGTGGATGGATTCGGGCCGCAAGCCGAGCCCCGAGATCCTCTATCTGGAGATGCAGGGCTGGGTGCGCGATTTTGTGGATAAGAACGATTATATAAAGGCATCGGAGCTGGATTCGCTGATACGCCTCATGGAGCAGAGAAGACTCTCCGTGCCGGTGATACAGGATTTGGTTTTTGCTCTATTCAAGGAGGAAGTTCCCAATGAACAAATACTTGGCAATTTATGGTAAGCCCCGTTATTTGGGGCTTGTCGAGTATGACGGAGAGATAAAAAAGGGGTCCACGCTCATCGTGGAATCGGTGCGCGGCGAAGAGCTTGCCATCGCGGTGGGGGAGATCAACGCCGAACAGGAGGCGGCCTACCGTCTGCTGCGCAACGCCTCGGAACACGGCGACGGGATGGCGAAAAATTCCGAGCCGGTGGTGACGGACCTCGCCTTTATGGCCTTTGCCTCCGACGATGATATCGAGACGGCCGGTAGTTACCGCGCCGAGGAGGACCGGATACTCAAAGAGGCGAAGGAGTTACTGAAGCCCCATAACCTGGAGATGAAGCTCATCGACGTGGAGTTCCTCCGCGCGAAGCGCAAACTTTTCTTTTATTTCTCATCTGAGCAGCGCGTTGATTTCCGCGCCTATGTGCGCGATCTCGCGCGCGAGTTCAAGACGCGTATCGAGCTGCGTCAGGTTGGGGTGCGCGACGAGGCGAAGATCATCCGCGGCGTCGGCCCCTGCGGCCAGCCCTGCTGCTGCAGCTACTGGCTGAACCAATTTGCCCCCATCTGTATAAAAATGGTGAAAGAGCAGAACCTCGCGCTGAATCCCGCCAAAATATCGGGGATCTGCGGCAGGCTCATGTGCTGCATGTGCTACGAGCACGAGGCCTATCACGAGGCATGGGAGGGATTTCCGAACCCCGGCACGAAGATAAAAACGCCTAACGGCAATGTGATCGTCGCCGGTATCGACCTGCCGACAAAGAGCCTGCGCTGTTTCATCGTCGGCAAGGGAGAGGTCAAGATCCCGAAGGATAAATTCGCCGAGTTTAAAGAGGTGGTCACCTCCGGCGGCGAATGGGTGGTGCCGGAAGAGGAGATCGAGGAGCCTGATCTCAAGATTCAGGATATCTTCCCGAAGTGTATGCAGTGCGCCGGCCACCACGAAAGGGCCGCCTCTGAACCTAAACGGGAGGAAAACGCCGGTAAGCGGCGCTCAGAGGATGGCGAGACAAACGGGGAACAGAGACCTCGCGGAAATAAAAAGAGAAAAAAGCATCATCCGAAACACGAAAATCAGACTGTCAGCGAGGGGCAGGAGGGACTTCGTGAAGAAACTCCACAAAAGGTGAAAAATGCTGCGGATAACAGGCCGCCGAAGGAAGATAAGGCGGCTCCGGGCGGTGAAGAACGGCCGAAGCGCCACTTCCAGCGCCGCCGCCGTCCGAACGCGAAAAAGGGCGGCGACAACGCGGCGGCCGCAAAGGCGGAGGCGTAAGGATGGGGATATTTAAGAGCTTTGCCGATAAGCTTAAAAACACCGGCAACAGATGGACGCAGAGCGTATCGAATCTTTTTTCCGACGATCCGGTGACCGACGATTTCTGGGATGAACTGGAAGAGAACCTGATCCTCGGCGACGTCGGCATAGATACCACCGAGGCGCTGATAGCCGACCTCAAGCAGGTGATGGTTGACCGCCGGATAACGAACAAACGTGAATTGAAGGCCGCCTTCGCGGAGCTCCTGATCTCCCGCCTTGAGGCGGTGCCCGGTATGGGAAAACCGCTGGACCTCTCTCGCAAACCCTCCGTCGTGATCATGATCGGCGTTAACGGCAGCGGCAAGACGACCACCTCCGGAAAACTCGCCTCGCAGCTCAAGGCGCAGGGGCGGCATGTGATAATGGCCGCCGCCGACACCTTCCGCGCCGCCGCGATCGAGCAGCTCAAAGCCTGGGGAGAACGCGCCGGCGTGCGCGTCGTCGCGCAGGCGCAGGACAGTGACCCCGCCGCGGTTGTCTACGACTCAATAATGGCGGCCAAGGCCGCGGGCGACGACGTGATCATCGCCGATACCGCCGGACGCCTCCACACTAAGTCTAATCTTATGGAGGAGCTGTCGAAGGTCACGCGCGTCATCAAGCGTGAAATACCGGAGGGCCCCTCCGAGGTGCTCATCGTGCTGGATGCCGTAACGGGGCAGAACGGCTTTATGCAGGCCGAGACATTCAGCAAGGCGATGCCGATCACGGGCGTCGTCCTAACGAAATTTGACAATACATCCAAGGGCGGCATCGTCATCGCTATTGCCGACAGACTGAAAATGCCGATACGCTACGTGGGGCTTGGCGAGGGGATAGACGACCTCCAGCTCTTTGACCCGCGCACCTTTGTGGAGACGCTGCTTGATGCCGGAGATCACGAATAACGGGAGGCACCCGCGCGACCCGCTGGTGAAAAAGATCGTCGCCCTTCTCGTTCCGCGGGGAGATACGGCGGTATATGAGCATACGCGCGGACTGCTGGAAAATATCTGGGGCAGGCCGGAGCGTGTCAGCGAAAGGATACCCTTCGTATGGACCAACTACTACGAGGATATCGCGCCCGAACTGGACAGGATATTCTTCTCCTATCCTGGGCTTTGGCCGATGTCCGCGCTGCCGGACTGGAAGACCGCAAGCTGTCGGATTGAGAAAGAGACCGGCGAGAGCCGCCGCGTGAACCTCGACCCAGGCACGATCGACGGGGCGAGGCTCCTGCTGGCCTCGACGAAGGGGCAGGCCCACCGCGTCTACCTGCGCGACGGTATCTTCTGCGAGGTGACCCTCTGCCGGCGCAAGGGGCGCTGGGAAAGTTTTTTTTATACCTTCCCTGATTTCAAAAGCGGCGCTTACGACTGCTGGCTGGAGCTGGTACGAGAGGACTGGAAAAGAGAGGTCCGCGCCGTGCCGCCCCATGTACTTGATAATGGACATTACTAAAACTAGGGCAATTTTATCGCAGAGGCAAAGCCGTTTGACGCCTCTGCCGCGAATTTACATAAAAGCAATTTATAAAGGGAGGCAATCTTTATGATACCGCGTTACGAAACACCGGAGATAAAAAAGATATGGACCGACGAGAACCGCTTCGGCCGCTGGCTTGACGTCGAGCTTGCGGCGACGCAGGCCTGGAACGAGGCCGGGGTAGTGCCGGACGAGGATTTCAAGAACATCAAAGAAAAGGCCGGTTTTAACGTTGAGCGAATCCGCGAGATAGAAGAGGTGACTCAGCACGACGTCATCGCCTTCGTGTCGAGCGTCGCCGAGACTATCGGCGAATCTGGCCGCTTTGTCCACCTCGGACTGACAAGCAGCGACGTCATCGATACCGCTTCCTCCCTCCTGCTCGGCGAGAGCATGGACGTAGTCCTCGGCGAGCTCAAAAAACTTCATAAAATACTTGGCGAAAAGGCCGTTGAGTACAGATTTACGCCCTGCCCAGGGCGTACCCACGGCATCCACGCCGAGCCGACCACCTTCGGCCTTAAACTGCTCAACCATTACGCCGAGCTGGGGCGTGACATCGAACGCCTGACACAGACGAAAAAAGAGATGATGGTAGGCAAACTATCGGGAGCCATCGGCACATACGCCAACTGCCCGCCCGCGATAGAGGCGCGCGTCTGCGAACTGCTTGGCCTCGGTATAGACCCAGTCTCCACACAGGTCATCCAGAGAGACCGCCACACGCGTATCGTCACCGACCTCGCCATCTTCGGCGGCACTCTTGAACGTCTGGCGCTCGAAGTCCGCCACCTCCAGCGCACAGAGGTGCTTGAGGCGCTCGAACCCTTCAAGAAGGGGCAGAAGGGGTCGTCCGCGATGCCGCACAAAAAGAACCCTATCCTCTGCGAGAGAGTCTGCGGCATGTCGCGCCTGCTGCGCGGATTTGCCGTGCCGGCGCTTGAGGATATCGCCCTCTGGCATGAGCGCGACATCAGCCACTCCTCCGTGGAGCGCGTAATGTGGCCCGATGCCTTCCACCTTGCCCACTACATGACGAAGATCATGATCAAGGTAATGAGCGGCCTTGTGGTGAACGCCGACAAGATGATGGAGGACATTGATATCACAAAGGGCCTCCTTTTCTCGGGGCGTGTGCTGATCACCCTAGTCGAAAGAGAGGGCGTCAGCCGCGAGGATGCATACGCGATCGCTCAGAGCAACGCCATGCGCTGCTGGAACGAGAAGGTCCCCCTGCTCGAACTGCTTAAATCCGACCCGAGAATAACGAAAATGACTGATTCCGAGCTGGAATCTTTGTTTGATTTGGGGTATTATTTAAAGCACATAGACGAGGTATTCAGCCGCTTTCCGGAGCTGAGCGTGGCTGCGGCCTCAAAATAACAATATGGAGGGGTTTTATATGTCTGCACCAGACAGAAACCTAGCGCTTGAAATGGTCAGAGCGACGGAAGCCGCCGCTATGGCCGCAGGCCGCTGGATGGGACGCGGGGATAAGAACGGCGTTGACGGAGCTGCGGTCAACGCGATGCGGTTTATTCTCAATACCGTCAACATGGACGGAGTAGTTGTTATTGGTGAAGGCGAGAAAGACGAAGCGCCGATGCTTTTCAACGGCGAAAAGCTGGGCTGCGGAAGCGAACCTCTGGTCGATATAGCCGTTGACCCGATCGATGGCACGCGCCTCACCGCTAACGGACTGCCGAACGCCGTCAGCGTAGTGGCCTTCGCGGAGAGGGATACCCTCTATGATCCGCAGCACATCTTCTACATGAACAAAATTGCCACCGGCCCCTACGCGGCGCACGCGATCAACATCGACGCCACGCCGACCGACAACATCCGGGCCGTCGCGCGCGCGCTGAGAAAATCGGTGGAAGACGTCACAGTCGTCGTCCTCGACAGGCCGCGCCACGAGGAGCTCATCAAAGAGATCCGCTCGCTCCATGCGCGTATCCGCCTCATCCCCGACGGCGACGTTGCGGGCGCCCTTTCGACCTGCAAGCCCAACGCCGGCATCGACCTCCTCATGGGAGTCGGCGGTTCGCCGGAGGCGGTCATCACCGCCTGCGCCTTCAAATGCGTCGGCGGCAATATGCAGTGCAAACTCTGGCCGCGCAACGACGAAGAGCGCGAGAAGTGCAAAGAGAAGGGCATGGACGTCAATAAAGTCCTCCATCTCAATGACCTCGTAAAAAGCGAGAACGTCTTCTTCGCGGCGACCGGCGTCACCGACGGCAACTGGCTCAAAGGCGTACGCTACTCCGGCGAGGGCATCGAGACCTCCTCGCTGGTCATGCGCGCAAAGAGCGGCACGCTGCGCTACATCAACGCGGTACACAACGTCCAGAAACTGGACGAGATCAGCGGCATCAAATACGGCGCGGCCTCGTCGACCTGCTCGTTCCTGTAAACGTAACATCGGATTACACGCCACAACATACATGCGGCCAGAACGCGCTATAAACGCGCTCCGGCCGCATTATTATGCAATTACGCTCAATCCCTGTCCTTTAACAACATCTCAGTTTTATCCTTGATTTCATCGGCCGCCGCGCGTGCTTTTCTGAGATTTAGCCCAATCTTCCTAGCTACGGATAAAACATCCTCCATACGAGGGTTCTTCCCCTCGCCGTCAACGGTCGTGGCATGTTCCCCCCCAATAGAATTACTATACGTAAGATCATAAGCCGGCGAAAGCCGCCAACTGTTACATCTCTCATCAAAGATAAACGTAAAGTTCTTTGAATGATCGTCCCTGTTATGGGCGAATACGTTAAAGCACATCAAGCGGAACATCCGCTCTACCTCATTAAAATCCCTTGTCAGTTCCAGGGTGAGTTTCATCAGCATATTATAATCCAGATTTGGAACGCGGTGGCTGGTTTCCAGCAGAGCGCTTACCGAAGCCATATGCACGCGCCGCTTCTCTCCTCCGGAGACAACGCGGTCAAAACGCTTTACGCCAAAATACCCGCCGCAGACCTTAGAGGGAAAAAGCCTGGTCTCCGGCATTTCGATGCCGCATTCCCGCGCGCAAAGAGAATAGCGGTATTCTTCTTCTCCTATATCTTCTCTATCCATGGAAGCTGGAAATTTGATGATCCATTCCTCTCCGTCAACCGTCGTTAAAATTTTGGGCCTTGCACCTCCTGACGAGCCTCCTAGCTTGAAAAGCAGGTCCAGATTATGTGGCGACTCGCAGGTGAGAACCTCCTGACATGACCTTGCCAACAGATCAAGGTCGTCATTTTCTACGGCACTTTCCAAACTTATCTCCGGTTCATAGACGAGCGCGCCCATCCCACCCCGCCCGACTATGGCAAGACGCTGCAAAATATCTATACCGTATGGATCGAGATGATTTTTCAGCAGTATACGATCTAAGAGCAAACGTCCCCAGCCATCCGGCAGACTGTCGGCGAAAATACCAAAACCGCCCTCGAATGGCTCGCGCCTCTTTTGTACAAAAACACCATCTTTTAACGGTAGGCTGAAAGGGTTGATCAAAAAACCGGCTGCCAGCCAGTCGCTGTTATACTCAAAGGCGGAAAAGCCATCGGGAGTCAGCGCAAGCCTCCCAACCGGACGGCCGTTATAGCCGATAGACAACGCCTTAACTTTTTTCATTTATGACATCCTCTATAGAGGCATAATGCTTTTTCGTAAAAAGAGAAAGAAAATCCTCTTCACAGCCAAGCACCACGGCAATATTCAGCAGAGATTTCAGAGAAATCTCCCCTCCGTTTTCAAATCTTTTGATGGAGCCCAAACTTACCCCAGACAACTTTGCCAGCCCGCTCTGCGTGAGCTTCCTCTCCTTCCTGCGCGCACGCACATTAGCGGCAAGAGCAAGGGTGATTTCAGGCGGAGTATGATGTTGAAAAAATGATATATTCATAGCTAATATTTTAGCTAAAAATATTAATTATGTCAAAATTAGCTAAAATACTAGCTATAATGATATTGATTGTAGCAGAGGTTTGCAATAAAAATTGCCGCCATTCCAGCAGTATATTATGGAAAGATTATGGCTAACGCTATTGTATGTTACTCTAAGTGCATTATGATTTTAAATCCCAACTACCCTCATCGAGCATAATAAAAACATATAACTCAGGGTGTCTACGCCAATCTTGTTGATTCGTGGTTTTATCTGTTGTTTACGACTTACTGACAAGACTATGCAATGTATGTTTGAAAAATCTACAAATGTTCAATGTCAATGTAAGTTTCTATGATTGAGAAGGGTTGTATTTGGGAAGTCAGGATTCAAAATATAAAGATAGAGAAAATAGTTATTTTAAAAGCGCGAAAATTTTTAAAATAATATATAATTGATTTAGTTGGAAAATGTTCTTGCCAGGGCGTAATTCAACCTTTTCAGAGGGATAAACCAGATGTCGGGCTATTACTTAGGAGGAGAATTATGATTCGGTTGACGCGAAAAGAGCTTTATAATGATATATGGACCGATACTTTGAGCAAAACGGCGTTAAAATATCAACTGTCTACGGTACAGTTAAAGAAAATCTGTAATAGTCTCAATATTCCCACCCCTTCTGGAGGATATTGGACAAAATTACGTTTGGGCCGCAATCCAGAAAGAACTCCGCTGCCGGATAACTTTGATAAAGACTATATAGAGATTGGTATGGCAGAGGAAACTCATCCTTTGGCAAATGAAGCTATGGATGAAATAGGTACAAAGGCAGAAAGTGAGGATGCCTTGCAAGCGGAATCCGATAATTATGTGTTTGATAAAGAAAATAAACTTAGTTTTATAAACTTAGAAAGACGGCTGGCTGTGGAAAAAATATGCAGCAACGCATTGGCACAGGCTCAAAAGATTAAATATACTGATGAACCATCCAATAAGATAGCGCAGCAGGAGAAAAAATTGGCTATAAAATGGTTTAAGTTGAACAAAATAGGAGAGAAAAGCAAGATTTCACTACAGAGTTATGAGGCACAATCCCATTATCGTCTTGATCATTATATATCTAATCCAGAAACAAGAAACTTAGCTGAATATATTGGCGAGGATTCTTTGAACAGGGTCATCAGTCTGTTGGATATTATCTATAATGCCCTGGTGAAGGTTGGTGGAACGCCTAAGATAGGATGTCTGGTTTCAGTTGATAATGAAATCGTAGACTTCTTAGTTACTGAAAAACAAGATCAGATAGCTCATGAACTTACGGCAAAAGAGGTCAAAGAGCTTGAAACCTATGATAAGGAAAAACTAAAATATTCATATATAAGTAAGCCTCGAATTAGAAAATATGACCATATATTTAACGGTAAGCTGCGTTTTTCCATTGGCGCTAAGATATTTAGCGACCATCGCAATATCAAGCTTGAGGATATTATCGATGAAATCATTATAGAATTCATCTATTTCAGCCATTATAAAACAACTGTTCACAATGACATTATCGCAGAGGAAGAACGCAGAAAGCAAAAAGCGATAAAGGATGAAGAATTAAGAGTAATATATAACGATGAAGCCGAGAAATTTAATGCCCTCGTTAATATTGCCAATGACTGGAAGACAGCTCAGACGATAAGAGAATTCCTAAACTCTATGGCGTCCTCAAAAGATAATGTAAAATTTCCGCAGGAGTGGATAGAGTGGGGGCTCAAAAAAGCGGATTGGATCGACCCTCTATCGGACAGAGAAGACGAAGTATTTGGAAAAAGAAAACATGCCGATTCTAATGAAAAAAAGGCATTGAAAAATAAAGAACGCAGCTATTATGGCTGGTGAGCCAATTGAGAAAAAGACGTATCGTACAGTCTGAAATAATAGCGTACAATGAAAAGGTTCAGATATTGACTGCGTCGTGTAAGAAAAAGAGGAAGAGACGAAATGTCATATAGCCAATAATTGGTTATTTGAAAATCGACTACGGAATGGCAAGGACTTATTTACAAAGAATGCTTAAGAGATGAAATCAACGCTTGTGAATACAACCTGAAAAGGCTCCTAAACCACATGAGAGCTTTTGTTTATATTTTGCTTTGTATAAAAAATCCGCAGAAAAGAGGATATTATGCCGATTACTGGACATCAATGATTTCCTACAACCAAAAGAACCGTTTTTCAGTGTCGACTATTTATAATTTCCCGGGACTTCAGAATTATCGGCACACCCTGCATCTCTTCCAACCTTGAAATCCTTATTGTTATCAAAAACATGTTATAATCACAATTGACGGACTTCTCAGGCAAAACAGGGGCCTGATGCGTGAAGGTCTTTCCCTTTTGGAGGGAGTGAACGGAATGTCGAAAGACAGGAAGCAATCCTCTGAGGCAAAAAAAGAGACGAGACCTTAGCCGCCTAGCTTTGAATCTCGTCTCCTGGTTAGACTTACTTCTGCTTTTCCGGACGCCGAATCTGCGATTATTTATCCAAATTTGTCTAAAGACAGAAAATCCAACTCTGACCCACTTAACGTTCTTGCGGCGAAATATACAGCCATGACGGATATGTGTAAAACAGCAGGAGAATCTATTGAAAATAGGATATAATTTTTATGAGATTAATACACATTATGAGGAGGCGGGCGGCGTGAACAATCTTGAGAAAAAAGCGGAATTTGTTTCATCCTGCATTGAAGCATATAAAGTCAGACATGCGATGAAAGGAGCCGACGCCGCAAACATGTTTGAAAAAGAGGGCGTGCTGGACTATCTGATTGACGGCTATGACGTGCTCCATACACAGTCGCTTGAATATGTCATAGATGAAATAGAACTATATCTCAAAAAACGCGGAGCTGTAAGATGATACTCTACCATGGCGGATTAATTCAAGTACCTGAACCTGATTTATCATTGAGCAGACAGCAGCTTGATTTTGGCGGTGGTTTTTATACCACCACCAGTTTTGCGCAAGCGGCGAAATGGTCGAAAATCAAAAGCAGACGTGACGGCGTTCCACGGGGATACATATCCTCCTATGAATTGGATGAAAGCATCTTTAAATCCAAGATCATGCAAATACGGAAATTCAGAGGCCCAAGCCGCGCTTGGTTGACTTTTGTCATGCATAACAGAAAAGACGTCGGCTTCGCGCACCCTTACGACATCGTACAGGGCGCTGTGGCTAATGACAGAGTCTACGCGTGCATCAATGCGTTTGAAGGGGGATTTATAGACTTTGATACAGTGATACGCCGTCTGCGGACATATGCCCTGGCCGATCAGATCTCCTTTCATACTGACAGGGCGGTGAAACAGCTGCGTTTTCTGGGAGAAAAGGAGGTCGTATCAGATGAAAAGAATTCCTAAAATAACACAGGAGAACGTCCATATATTTATCCCCTACAAAGTCGCGGCGATCGCAAGACGTTTGAACAAAGATAAAAATATGCCGCTGAACCGCGCTGTTGCAGAGTTTTATAATTCAGTTACATATGCGATGCTTGAAAAAGAGGACACAAAGTATTGGTATGAAAGCCCTGCGCAGCTATATGCAGACTTTGTCGCCGCGCATGGGGATATGTGACGGTATATAAACACATCCTCTGCGGAAGCGGCCTTATTACAGCCGCCCGCATATCCTAAACCTTAGTTTGGTTCAACTTTTGTCCACAGGCCTTATCGATTGAGGAAAGGGCCTGCGGACAGTTCACACATGTAAAAAGCGGCTTGAACTGTATATTTCGTAACGATAGCTGTGTTTGCATTGAATTAAGCAACTGGTCAAGGCAATATAGCGGCGTTGGTATGATAACTATATTGGTTTCCATCTCTATTTGTGCTTTCTTTTGGGTAGTGCGTAAAAAATGTGTAAAACTCCTCATAGTCGGTAATGTACAATATACAGACAAAACAGGAGGTTTAACGTTATGGCAAGACACTGCAAAATATCTATATCGTATGGATCGAGATAATTTTTCAGCAGTATACGATCTAAGAGCAAACGTCCCCAGCCATCCGGCAGACTG
>NZ_JAJBUX010000047.1:29089-34049 GCF_020860125.1 Cloacibacillus sp.
GTGATTTCAGGCGGAGTATGATGTTGAAAAAATGATATATTCATAGCTAATATTTAAGCTATAAAAGTTATTTATGTCAATTATAGCTAGTATTTTAGCTGTATAAAACATATCTCGTAAAAAGCGAAAACGTGACAGGCGCCACCGTAAGCGACTGGTTCAAAGGCGTACGTTACTCCGGCGAAGGAATCGAGACTTCATCGCTGGTCATGCGCGCGAAGAACAGCATATTGCGCTACATCAACGCGGTACACAACGTCCAGAAGCTGGACGAGATCAGCGGCATCAAAGACGGCGTTCCGTTGTCAACCTGCTCGTTCCTGTAAACCTTAAGATTTTTCCAGGCGGCATGACTTTTTGTTCATTCCGCCTATTTCCATTATTTCCCTATGACGACTAAGTAGTGTGTTGACGCAAGATTTTGTTGTTATGATGTTCCGGGGTTATTGTCTTTTTAGTATTTTTTTAATAATTCCTAGCAAATGTATTTTGTGTAAGAACAATTTTATGTATTCTTTTATTATAGTTCTTTTATTATACCCGCCATACTTTTTTGCTATAGCAGGGAATCCATGTTTGTGGTATAGCTTCCAGCAGTCATCTCGGTTAATATGGCAGATGGATGGCCCTTGTAAGTTTTGCTGATATGGGCGGCAATTTTCTATCGAACTTTTACGATATAGTATTTTATCTTTTATTTGGTCAAATAAAACCTCACCTTTTTTAGAGTTGATAAAAATCAATGAAACTCCACTTTCGTCTTTAAATTCAGGCATCGAATACTCAATACCCCAAAAGTCTGCCAGAGTTATGTCCCCGTATCTTTGTATGCCTGCGTATTTACACGTGATACAGGCTGGACGCAGAATAGTGTTTGAATAGAACAATGTCTTCCATATAAGAGCCAATTTAGATGTGTCATCGAAGGTTCCATTAGTATAAACAATCTTTTCGTTATGGGACCATCCAAATGTATCTTTTGGACGATGTAAATATTCTTTTATAGTCTTTTTTGTTTTGTGTTCCACGTATCTTAAGAATTCCTGGAATATAGCTGGGCTCGGGACTCCATGACAAATCAAATCTGCTGTATATAAATTGCCTGTTGCGCATCCCGCAAATGTTAAGTATGAAATCAATCCTGCCGTCTGACATGGGGTTCCTGTGAACAGTACCTCTTTACCTGCTTTTAAGTCTTCTTCTATCAACCTGAAATTATCCCGCATATCGCTTTGTACATATTTAGATCCTCTACATCTGTCCCGTGCATTGGCATCTGTTGCTCTAATGTGCATAGTAGATAAATCAACATCATGGGCGGCTCCATATACGCTACCGTCATTTTCCAATATTACATCTGAAATAGCGGTAAAAGCGCCGCCTGATGAACTCTCTTTTCTTACCTTATCGTCCTTTATTTTCATTGCGTATATCTGTTGCTGATAATTGTTTTCTTTAACTCCGTTATTCTGGAAAGCACATACACTATTGCAGTGCCCACACTCGATACATAGAGCTTTATCTATTTCCGGGTACAGAAAACCTTCCTTATCTGCCCGCATTGTTATTGCGGAAACGGGACATATGGTTTTACATGCGGTACATCCACAGCAATCTTGCTTTTTTTCGAATAACGTAATCATCTTGATCCCCCTAATATATGCCTTATTCTGCCGTGTATACTTAGTAAATTTTGTCTATCAAAAATAAACGCTGAGGTTAAGATGACAATAGACGAGATAATGGTTGCGATGGCTGCCCATGTTGCCCATTGACCATAGGTATCCACTTGACGGGGAAATAAAAATTTTAAGATGGTAACTGAAACGGCGATATTGAAGAATAGTCGAGCAATACGTATAAATGACAGTCGCACCGACAATTTCGTCAGGTTTCGTGGAATGAAAAATAGTAAGTCAACATCTCTATAGAAATTAGAGGCAATGCAGGCATAGAGTATACCTTCAATTCCGTATGACGGTGCCAGAAGAATTCCGCCGACTACGATAATTGCCCCCTGCGTAAATGTCTGTAAACGGGTCTCTTTATACATTCCTGCGGAAATTACTAGCATTCCTTGTGGCGTCTTTATGTTATACATTAGTGCGTTTAACGTAAACAAAAAACCAAGTAGCGGTACGTTGTAATCTACGTCGGTAATGCCTTTGGTGTAAATGGATATGAATGGCATGATTGTTACAAATGTCACGCTGAACGCTACCGCAATCATAGAGTAGTAGAAACATTCAAATTCCTGATAGGAACGCTGCAAGGTATCAAGTTGTCTACGGGCGATGACATCACCAAAGGAAGCGGCAAGGCCACTGATAAAAATTCCGAGAATTCCGGCTATGCCTCCGAGTACCATGTTGTATATGGTATATATACTGACAAGCTTTAAGTCTTTCAAGATCAAGGTTAAAATTATAACAGGGGCGCCTACATGAATGACTCCTAAAATCTGCAAGATCAACGCGTCCCAACGTTTGTCCAATAGATTTGGAGAAAATGGAGATGAATAGTTTATATAGCGATACCTGGTTCGACAATAATATATCAATATAATGGTACGTGAAAAAATAGTTAACACAACTATAGCTCTCAATAGTACAATGTTGACATGGGTTTTCGCCAGGAACATGACCGAGGCGGTGTTTAAAATTATATAGACAATTGAAGCAATGGATATAACATAGGCTTTTTGATCAGCTGTAAGCAAAGCTCTGTATTTCGCCAAAGTAAAAAATTCCAGACAACCGTTGATCCCCAAAATTAGAACTAACAATGTAATCTCCAAAGAAGATAGGCCTGTTGATTTTATATATAGCGGATAAATCATGGCTAACGCCACGGTTAACAGTACGAAAATAACACCAGACTGATAGTAATATTTCTTTGCGGCAGAAACTATACTGCTTATAGCTGAATGATCCGCGTTTGCCAATGGTCCATACAAAGCATAAACAGCGGCGCCAGAAATTCCTGCTTCAACAAGATTAAAATAGGCAATAAATTGCAATATTGATGAAATTAAACCATTTATCTCGGAGCCATAGTAGACAAGCATATATTTAGGAACGATGAATCCTGAAATAAACGTAACTATATGTAAGAGTGCTGTCGATATTGAATTATAAAAGAAAAGTTTAGTTCGGCTCATCTTTTTCTTTCTTGCAAACGCCGAGAGCGTTTTCCAGGAATGCGATTGATTTCTGCCGCTCTATCTCTAGCTTAACGTTTACTTTTCTGTAGTCGATATCTCTGTATGGAATATCATTTATATTTGTTACTATACGCTCCGAAAGGTCAAGCTTTGCTAAAAGATCCCGCATACGGGAACCGGCTGTTGGATGTGCAACAGTAACAAACTGTTTGTTAAAGATCAGAGAAAACGCTGTGCCATGAAATGAGCTGGTTACAATATAACTGGCATTAGCAAAAAGTCCTAAGAATTCACGTGGCCCGGCAGTTGGGCAAGTCGCATGTCTATATAACTTTTTTAATGACCGATTGCCTGAGAATATCTCAAGAATTTTAAGTTTTTTTTCTTTTGCAATTGTTTTTACTATTTGATTGGTTAATGGCATATTGTCCATATTGTATAATAATAAGTAGCTTTTATTATTAGGCATTATTGCTATTTTTTCCCAATCCTTCTTACTCAGTAGCAATGTTGGGTCAAGTGTCACTGAAATTTCTTTATCAGTAAAATCAGCAATAATTTCTTTCGCTGTTTCTTCTCTAACGGAAATATAGTCAATATTTTTTATGCCATTTTTTAAGAAAACTATCTCATCAACCGTTGATTTATCGTTTCCTATGCTTGCGGCATAAGAAACTAATTTACAGGTATCTTTCTTCAAAAAGCATCCAAAATAGGTCGTGTCTGCAAACGTTATTTGTTTATTCCAGACCTGATCGCTGCCAATAAATATAAAATCGGAATTTTGTTGAGGGATATCTGATTGTTTATAAAAGACAGGTTGTGTACTGGCAACAATATATTTATCTCTAAAATCTTTATAATTTCTAAGTTTCTGGCCAAGTCCACAAAAGTGAAACCTAATAAAATTTATACCATGCTTGATTAGGTAAGATATATATGTTCTTACATTATGACTAGCGTTTGGTGCATAATTAAGAAAAAATGGTTTATAGTTAATGATATCGACGTGTTTGGAGTATTTCAAAAGCACATGCTTTAGTGCGTATGCCTGTAATACCGCTCCATAATTTATTGCCCAATGAAATGTTAAGATTGATATTTTCATTACAAAATCACTTCTTTCATATCTAACTAGTATTGGTGCCATTTAAAATATAAAACTATTAATTATCCATGATCGATATTGTATTCATTGCATAGATTGATTGTATTTATTGTGATTGTTTTTTTATCCCTTGAAATGCGATAATAATTGCCCAGAATACCCATAGCATCTCATTGCCCATATTGGAGCTTGAACTTATACTGGCGATTATAAATGCAATCATAAACCCGAGAAACGCAAAGGCGGTACTTCGTTCTAAACTCGTCGTGTTCTTGGATTTATATCTTGAATAATTGTCTCGGCATAATTTAATGTAAAAGATAATATAGCCGGCAAAGATAAAAATACCAGAACCAACAAGTATTTCCATCCACCAGTTATGAATGTTAGTGATTCCATATGTCTCATATACCCAATTTGATGCCATATAACTCTCAATACCGCCAATTCCGGTTCCCATCCCTAAGGTTGGAAGCAAAAACAACAACCCATTTAAAATCAAATTCTTTCTGATATTATCCGAGTTCTCTCCTTCTGTAATTCGTATAACCATCTGGTCAATGAAGTATTGGGGATTAAGGAATGTAACTAGATTAGGCATCAAAATAGATACAATAGTGATCAAAATCACAATAGAGACCAAAAACATGAAAACTTTTTTTGTAAAATGTTTATGATCTATAGTATTT
>NZ_JAJBUX010000048.1 GCF_020860125.1 Cloacibacillus sp.
TCTCTCTACCTCTCGCTGGAACGCTCATCAGGCGGTTCTTTCACCGAAGACTGGGTGCTGCGCGGCGGGTGGCGCATCACTTTCTAGCCATTCCGTTTCGCCAAAAGGTACATTCCAGAATAACATCATAAAAGCAAGAGGCCGGAAAAATTCCGGCCTTTTGCTGTATCTATCGCTATTGGACTCATTCGTGGAACATCGCCTCTGTCTGTATCTACATTGCCGTTATAATGCCTTTGAGTTTATCTCTTATCTTCCGCAGCCGCGCGGCGACGGCCTGCTGGCTGATGCCGAGGGTCTCCGCGATCTCTCTCTGGGTAAAGCCCTCGATGAGCGCCTGCGTGAGGTCAAGCTCTTCGGGGCTGAGGATACGGAAAAGCGTCTCCCGCAGCTCCACCTCCCGGTATCTCTCCTCTTCCGCCCCCACCGTCTCCTCGATCTCCTCCAGCAGCACCTCGTCTCCCTGCGTCCGTCCGCGCCTCATGCGCGCCGCCGCGTCACGGACGATGCCGGGCAGATTGTTTTTGAGGAAATGGGCGAGCCACTTCATGTCGGGACATTTGGGAATCAGGAGGAGCAGCGCGAGATAGCCCTCCTGCACAAGATCCTCATAGTCGGCGCCGCGCCCCTGATAGCGGCAGGCGGTGGCTTTGACAAGCGGCGTATAACTGTCCGCAATCTCCCGTACCTGCGCCTCGCTATTCATCGGAGACCTCCAGATGGACGAAAGAGCGTTCCGGGTAGGCGATCGTCCTGGCAAAACCGGCCTCCTTCGCCATTTCGCGGAAGAGGCTCTGGCTGCCGGCGGGGACGGCGACGTCCGCGGCCAGGCCCCGGCGGTGGAAGCTGTTCGCCGCGCCGCCCACCGCGGCGTTATGCGGCGCGCAGCGGTAGCCGCTGGTGATGACAAGCGGGCGCGCGCACAGGTCTCGCAGCCGCTGTATGGCAGCGGCGAGCCGCCGGTGAAGGACGACGGCGTGACAGCAGGGACACTGGAATTCCCTGAGGTTGAAGTTCGGCGTTATCTGAAAGTCGTTAAGACGCATGGGTGATGATACCCTCCTTCTGTCTGTTTTTTATATGATTTTAGCCTTTGTTGGGGAAATTTAATGTAAGTGCCGCCGCGGCGGCGGTACCGGCAAATGTTCCTGTGGTCTCTCAGCCACGGCGGCATCCGCGCCTATCAGGCGCGGATGCCGGTTCAGTTTTCTGGACGCGCGATCTTTTCCATGACGGCGCCAAGGCTTATGACCGCTTTCGTCAGCTCTTCAAGACGTCTGTCCATCCTGACGAGCAGGAATGAGGCCACCGCGATGGAGAATCCGTTCTGGATAATGCTGCCCATCAGCTCGTCCATTTTTTATCGCCTCCTGTCTTTTCTGCCGTTCAATGTACGGGCGATGATCCGTCCGAGTATTTTGAGTATTATGCGCCATTTTATTCTATGGGGGTTTGTTTTTATTCACTTGCTTACTGTATGATATCAAATATTATGTATTTATTCAAGTATTAATACATACTTTTTGCTTACCATAGATAATTTATCCGCTTCTGTGATAGGGAAGGGACGACTGCCGTCCCTTCCCGCTCTTTTCCGGGCTATGCTCCGGCCTCTGTGAGTTCGATCTCGGTCGACGTGCGCTCGATGAACTCCGCCGATTCGCAGGATATCAGGGTCACGTCAAAGGGCTGCTGCTCAAGGATGAGGTCAGCCGCGGCCTTGACCTTCGCCGCGCCCTCCGCTCCGGAGAGCTCGGGAGCCGCGTAGTCCATGCTCATGTAGAAGTTCTTGCCCGCCTCTGTGATGAATTTCATTCGGATCGTCTTCATTGTCTTGTTTCACCTCCTCTCCTGTTCTTGTCCTTCCGTTATTCACCCTCGAGAAGCCCGGTGTCGTATTTCTTCACCGAGGCCACGGGGTACTCAAGCAGGCCGCCGAGCGCTCCGACGAGCGCGTTAAGGCTCTCCGCGCCGGCCGCCGCGCCGATCTTCGAGACGGAGACCGTCTTGGTA
The DNA here is from genome assembly GCF_020860125.1 of Cloacibacillus sp. Lineage (NCBI taxonomy): Bacteria > Thermotogati > Synergistota > Synergistia > Synergistales > Synergistaceae > Cloacibacillus > Cloacibacillus sp. The sequence continues at coordinate 2,014 of NZ_JAJBUX010000048.1, forward strand.
ACGCTCTTTCCGTCGACGGTGCCGAGGGAGAGCGTGAGGCGAAGTGCCGAGGTCAGATGTTTTACGTTTGCCATGCTGTATTCCTCCTTTCATGTTTGATAACAATAATAGTGTGTTGTGTGGTATGGTTTTACAAACGGGGCCCAGAAAATATTTTCCACTGGCTAAAATCTGTACAGCAGGCACCGCAAAAGGCGGCGCATATAACGCCCCGCCTGCGTCAAGATCCATTGACGCCCAAGGAGCCCAGTTTTGACCTATTGAGATTTTTTACAGCACGTACGCGGGGCCGACAAAATTACCGGTTGACAAAAGACACGGGAGGGATATTCTCATAGATATCGGCTCTTTGATCAAAGAATGGGAGGCGCTCCATTGATGAATTATTCCGTTACAAGATACTGCACGCTCTGTGAGGCGGATGATTTCGTCGCGTCCTGCGTCGACGTCCCGAAGTTTCTCGGCTTCTGCCGCGAGTGCCGGAATTACGGGAACAACTGGATGTGTCCCCCCTTCGACTTTGATCCGCTCGATATATGGCGCTCCTACGGCAAAGTCAGGCTCTACGGCCTGCGGATGACTCCCGAGGGGGAATGCGGCGGGGGAAAAAGCGCGATGGAGAGCGCCAGGGAGATAATCATAAAGGAAAAACGCGGATTGATCGACGAACTTTTAGAAGAAGAAAAGAAGATACCGGGCAGCCTCAGCTTCTTCGCCGGCTCCTGCGAGCTCTGCCCCGTATGCGCGAAGGCGACCGGCAAGCCCTGCCGTTTTCCCGCGATGGCGCGCCACTCGATAGAGGCTCTCGGCGCGGACGTGAGCGTCGCCCTGAAAAAATACCTCGGCCTCGACATCCTCTGGATACGCGGCGATAAACTGCCGGAGTACCTAACACTCGCCGCCGCGCTGCTGCTGCCGCGATAAGGTTTCAGTGCCGCGGCGCCCGCGGCAAGTGCTCAAACGGCGGCGCTGATAAGCTTTAAAACGCAGCGTTCCTATATAAAGCCAGCCCTTTATCTGTAAGCAGATATTTTTGGCGCGGATGATTGGGCTTGCCAGGGTAGAGCAGCCGAATAAAACCATCCATGATCGCCGGCTCCAGATAAGAGACGGTAAAATTTCCTCTGTCACGCAAATTCACCGCGATAAGCATCTCTTTGACTGACATCTGTTTCTCACCAAGCGCCATAACCAGTCTTAAAATATTTGGATCGCCGCCGTTAAACTTGCAGGGTGCTTGTAAGGAGGTTGCCTGGTGCCTGTTGGGTGCACTTTCCCTTGAAAGACCGTGTTCGTCCCCCTCATAGTGGACTCCGACCAGCAAAAAACGGTTCTTCAATTCGTTTCGCTCCCCCAACAGTAAATTACGAAAGAAGCGCTCCAGATATTCGGAATTCGCTTCGATCCCCTTTTGATAATTCCTGTAATTGGCGCGCACCAGAGCGTTGCGGAAGTACCATGCATTGTCTGTAAAGATGTCGTTATTGACCTCGAATCCCATAGAACAAAGATACTTTATGGTAAATACGGCGGTCGTTCGGGTATTGCCTTCACCGAAGACGTGAACCTGCCATAGGTCGGAGACAAACTTCGTGATATGTGCCGCCACTGCTCCGACGGAGAGGCCGCTGTAATTAAACCGCTTCTCCTGCGCAAAATCGTACTCCAACGCCGCGCATAACTCTGCCGCGCTGGCATACAGTACCGTGTCACCACGCAGCACCCATTCTTTTTTCGTTATATTGTAATCTCTGATTTGCCCGGCGAAATCAAATACACCGGCAAATATACGGCGGTGGATAGAGATATAGCCTGCCGGAGAAAAGGTAAAAGCCTTTTCGTTCAACAGTCCGGTAATATTAGCGGACACCTTGTCCGCCTCTTCCGTTCTGCCGTCTTCCGGCGCCTTGCCGGATTTGCTTTGATAATAACTGTCAATTAAATTCTTGACTTCGTCAATAGAAATATCGCCTTCGATATGTCGTTTCGCAGTCTCCAGCAAATATGCCGACGGCTTTAACCCGTCGACCGCCTGCAGGCCGATGGCCGTTTTCCACGACTCGGCCCGTTTTCGCCGGTGAGGCTCGCCCTGACGCAGATACTCGTCAAAGTCATAATACGGACAATGTTCGCCTCTTTTCATCTCACCCCACCCTTTTGAATACAGACAGCGCTCTGCTGCCCCGATATCATTGTATATTGCGGTTATTGTAAAGGCAAGCGACGATACTTCAGTCAGATATACCGCCGTGTTCCGTCGATTATTCTGGGAATTCGTACATTTATATAATAACTAAAACAGCAGGAAGGACCGCGTGATATGCGGTCCTCTCCTGCTGTCTGCGTATATTGGGTCTATTTATAAAATTCCTGTTGGGGGAGGAATTTTCAGCTATGCGGCCTGCGTCGATTTGGCTGTCTTTACGACTTCCTTGTCGAAGTAGCAGCTCTTGAGCAGCTCTTCCATCTGCGCGGGCGTGATGGGACGCGGGTTGGAGCCGGTGCAGGCGTCGCCTACGGCGAGCTCCGCGACCTTCGGCAGCTTCTCCATGAACTCCTTCTCGTCGATGATGCCGCCCTCATAGTCCTTGATACGCGAGGGGATATCCAGCTTGACGTTGAGTTCGTTGATGTGGTCCACAAGGGCCGTCACAAGCTCGGCGGTCGTCTTGCCCTCAAGGTGGAGGTAGCGGGCGATCTTCGCGTAACGCTCGACCGCCGCCGGTTCCACCGCGTTGAAGCGGATGACCTTCGGCAGGTACATGGCGTTCGCGCAGCCGTGGACGATATGGCCGCCGCTGTAAGCCGCGCCCGTCTTATGCGCCATCGAGTGGACTATGCCAAGCAGCGCGTTTGAGAAGGCCATGCCCGCGAGGCACTGCGCGTCATGCATCCTGTCGCGTGCCTCCATGTCGCCGTTGTATGATTTGACGATATCCTCGCTGATCATTTCGATCGCGTGGAGCGCGAGGGGATCGGTGTAGTCGCAGTGCAGCGTCGAGACATAGGCCTCGATCGCGTGGGTCATGGCGTCCATGCCGGTGTGCGCCGTGAGCTTCTTGGGCATCGTCTCCGCAAGTTCCGGGTCAACGATCGCCACGTCGGGGGTGATGTTGAAGTCCGCGAGCGGGTACTTGACGCCCTTCGCGTAGTCGGTGATGACTGAGAAGGCCGTTACCTCCGTCGCCGTTCCCGATGTCGAGGGGATGGCGCAGAACCTCGCCTTTGTACGAAGCGTCGGGAAGTTGAAGGGGATGCAGAGAGCTTCAAATGTCGTGTCTGGATACTCGTAGAAGGCCCACATCGCCTTCGCCGCGTCAATCGGCGAGCCGCCGCCGATGGAGACGATCCAGTCGGGCTGGAACTCGCGCATCTCAGCCGCGCCCTTCATCACCGTTTCGACCGAGGGATCTGGCTCCACGCCTTCGAAAAGACGGACCTCCATGCCAGCCTCTTTAAGATACTGCTCAACCTTATCGAGGAATCCAAAACGCTTCATGCTGCCGCCGCCGACAACGACGATCGCCCTTTTGCCTCTGAGTGTTTTAAGCGCTTCAAGCGAACCCTTTCCGTGATAGAGATCGCGCGGTAATGTAAATCTTGCCATGGTAAATTCCTCCGATACGTTAAAGTTTTTATATTTTGTACTGCTTCGTTAATCACTTCACATTCTGTATTCTACTCACCGCCGTCTATATTGGTAGATACAAAAATGGAATATAGCTATTCAAATATCGATATAACTTTATCTAATATTACAATATTCCAATGTTTTGCATACCGTGCTTACTCACAATATAACGATAACCCGGTCCACCGCGAATCTTCCATGCGGCGGGCCGGGCTCGATATTTCTTTCTCAGCCGGTCAGGCGGAATGACCGCTCTCCCTCCGGCGTCTGAGGAATATTTGGAACTTTATTTTGCCGAATACTCTACCAGCATCTTAAAAAAATCGTGCTGGAAGGGGTCGGAATCGGCGAGGGATTCCGGGTGCCACTGCACGCCGATGAGGCCTTTTTTGTAATCCGGCATCGCTATTCCCTCGATGAGTCCGTCGCCGGTCTCCGCGGTGACGACAAAGCCCTCCGCGAGCCGGTTGACCGCCTGGTGGTGCGCGGAATTAACCTTTATCTCTCTTTTTTCCGAAAGGGGCAGGAAACGCGGCTCGATGATATTTACCGTATGCGAGTAGCCATCCATCGGATACGGAGACTGGTGGATTTTCCAGTCGGGATTTATCCTGTTGATATCCTGATGTATGTTTCCGCCAAAGACGACGTTGATCATCTGCTGTCCGCGGCATATCCCAAAGATAGTTTTACCCTTTTCATAGGCTCTCTTTAATAGAGTATATTCAAATTCATCCCTGACGGGGTCTGTCTCTCCGCTTCCATCCGCCTCTTCACCGTACAGAGACGAAGTAATGTCGGCGCCGCCGCAGAACAAAAACCCGTCGTATTTAACGGCGACGGAGTCGATCTCCTCAGCAGTTTTCCTCACGGAAAGAAGTTCGGCCAGACCGCCGGCCAAGCCTATATGGCGCAGCATCTTTCCCGTCAGGCAGAGGCGCTGCCAGCATGTTTCAACGATATTGCGCTCGGCATCCTGGAAAAGGGTATCTGTGAACGAGTCATAAAATGCCGAGGAAGCCACTCCTATCAATGGTCTCATGATTTTCTCCTTTCAGCGCCCGTTTTGTAATTCACGCAGACCACAAAAGGTCTCTTAAAAGAAAATACCCCCGCAGGGGTATTTTCTCTCGCGCATTTCGTAAACAGCGGCGTCAGATAATTATTTGCCTATCTGCGTGCCCTTTATTTTCTCATACTTCTCCGGTATCTTCACATCCGTGGTGTGCATATAGCCCCTGCCAAAAATATATGTGTCCTGGTAAAGCATGATATATTTTTTATTCCTGGTCCCGTTCGCAAGGTCAAGATACCTTTTGCCGTGCCATCCTATTCCGGGCGTATATTTCTCAAAGCAGAGCGTGAAATCCTTGATATTGCCCAGCTTAGCCTTTTTCTCGACTACCCGTTTGCCGTATTCCACCATGGCGCAGGTCATGCTCCAGGGTACGGAGGCGCTCCACGTTCCCATGCGTCCCTTTCCGCCGGCGGCGATCACCGTGCTTTCGATCTTTTTCATTATCGCCGGCCAGTTGCCGGATTCGTTTTTGAGGTCTATCCCAAAGGCTCCGGGATAGCCCAGAATCGGCGAGGGGTCGTCCTGCTCGATGAAGAAGCCGCCGTATTTGGCGATCTGCCTCAGAAGGGGTTCCGTCTGCGCGTCGTTCGTGCAGTAAAAGGCGGTATTTTTGCCATATTTCTTGAGCCAGGCGGGAACCTTTTCAAGGATGAACTGCTGGGCTCCGGCGACGCCCACGTCGCTCACGGGGTCGGGAGCAGTCTCAAATGAAAACTTGACGCCCAGCTCCTTGCAGGCCGCCTCCATGATCGCGCGCTTGCGCGCCTGGAGTTCATAACTCTGGTGGCGCGGGAAGGATACCATGACAAAGTTTTTCGCGCCGAGCTCTTTCGTGGTGTGGATGATCAGGTATCCCCGCGAGATGCTGTCACCGACGGCGCTGAAATCCGAGATTGAGGAGATGACGTTTGGGTCCTCGTGCGGGGAGCCGGAGAGGCAGATCACGTCGTTCCTCTTCTCCTTGATCCTGCGGAAGGCCTCGGTGGTGCCCGGCACCGCGTCGTTGACGACGATAACCTTTACCTTCGGGTCGTCCGCCAAACCGACAATCTGCGAGATGGTGGTCTCCATCTCCTGCATGAAGTTATCCGGGAAGGTGACATGCTTGATCATGCCGCCCTTGGAAGCGTCGCCATACTCCTTGACGATCCTCTCCGCGCCGCGGTAGGCGTCCTCCGCCTGGGAAACGGTGGGCGTCGCGACGCCGATACGGAAGGCCGGCTCCGCAGATACCGACGCGGCGCACAGCACAGCGACGCAGCATGATACGACAAAACAAACCAGGAACTTTCTCACAAAGTATCCCCTGCCTTAAGATTTATGATAGCGTGCCAGAGAAAAACAGGTACTTACCGCACATGACGTGCATACTATCACCGGTTCGACGGCGATGTCAAGAAAAACCAGCCTCGGCACTATGGTCCGGTCAACTTTAAATCTTGCGCTCATAACTCATGGTTTTTAAATCATTTTATTTTTATCGCGGCGGAGCTGCCGGGGACGATGACTTTGCGAGGCTACTCTTCCCTGCCGCACGCTGAGGACATGGCCGCCGCTTCATTCGCCCTGCCGCGCGTCAGCCCGGTTAGGCGGCGGCACGCGCATAACGGCATCCGCATCTTATATATCCGCTGAATGCACAAAAAAGAAAGAGGCGGAGTTTCTCGTCCGCCTCTTTTACTGTTACCACTGTTTATTACAATGTTTATCCGCTTACCTCTTGCGTCTTACCGCCGCGAGCGGCAGCAGCGCCAGCAGTGCTAAGACTCCCAGACCCGCGGAGCAGCCGCTGCTTGAACCTCCGGAGGGTTTCGGTGCCTTCGCCTCGTTCATCGCCATCGCCACGGGGTCGATTACGCTGCCCATGGTTTTGTCGTAGTCGAACTCTCCATTATCCTTGACGAAGAGTATGAGCGTGTATGTCGCGGTCGGATCGATTTTGTCGGTAAAGGCGAGATTGTTTCCCTCCACGTTTTTGAGCGTGAAGCTCTGGTCGGCGTAGCCGGCCGGCTCCGCGGTATAGCCGAACTTCGCGCCTGTCCCGTCCCTAAGTATTTTGATGAGCGTGATGTCGCTGACTATATTGTTTGCCGCCGCGCCAAGCTGCGCGCCGGTCGTCTTCATCGCGAGAGCCGCGACTTTGCCGCTGTCGATCGCCGCCGCGATGACGGGCAGAGTCATGATCGTCTTCGGAGCCACCGCCACGTCGTCCGACATTACGGAGGCCACGGCCTTCTTTGCGGTCACAGGGTCGACCGTGATGTTGCCGTCAGCCGTCGCGGTGAAAAATTTTACCGGAACGTCCGCGCTCGCCGCGAGGGCTATGGTGTTCTCCTCCGTTGCCGGCGTGATGACGGGGGGAGCCGGCTTCACATCTGCCGGTACGTTCTTGTCCGTCTTCACTGGGTTATCCTTTTCAGTTACGACAGTCGGCGTTACGGGAGCCGGCGTCGGCACCGGGTCCGGAGACGCCGGATCTTCGACCGTCACGGTGCAGCCGGCGGTTGTCCTTGAAACAGAGCCGGTGTCGGAGATTACGGCGATGCCGGCCTTGTGCGCCGTCACCTTGCCGTTGCCGTCGACTGTGGCCACCGATTCGTCGCTGGATTTCCAGGAGACAGTTTCACCGGCGGCATATGTCATCGCCTTAATAGTACTGCTCTCTCCGGGATGAAGTTTCAAAGTAGTTGGCGTTACGGCGATAGGAGTATTTTTGCATGAGACTACGAGTTCCGTCTTCGCCTCGTTGAATGCGGCGGAGACTATGCCCGTGGCTTCGCTGACGTCCACCACCGGCACGTTTTCGAGCGCGCTGTCAAAGGTGAGGACAGACGGCGTTCCGAAATTCGTCCAGTTGCCCGTGAGTTTAATGACCGTTGCCCCGCCAAGGTCCGCAAGTTTCAGCTTTGTGCCGTTGGTAAGCTCGATACGGTCCATCTCCACTATCGTCGCGCCGGAGAAGTCCGCCTGGACGTTGTCGAATACGAGGACGGAGTCGCCGGAGACGGAGTCGTTGTAGTCGGCAACATAATCACCGTTCGAGGAAGAACTCTGCGTCCCCTGTCTGCTGACCGTCCCCTTATAAGCCTTTGTAATATCTTTGAATGTGACAGTTCCGTTTTTTTCAACGGAGACTATCGCCTCAGAGCTTACAGGCCGCCGACCGCCGGCAAAGATCATCGAATTTTCCGTAAGCGCGGAGAGGCCACTGTCGCTCACAATATCGATATTTGAACCACCGTGAATAACCGATTGTGTCTCGCTGGTGGTGCTGTTCCACGCCAAGCCGCCGCCAAAGACATATCTGATTCCCTTGCCGCCGGTTATTTTGATATGCGAGTCGCCGTTAATATAGCCCTTGCCGCCTTCAGTTTCAACATCATGGCCGGCATAAAGCCTTGCCCTGCCGTTGTTTTCCCCCATTGTGCCGCCGGAAAAAGCGATACTGGTGTCGCCAAGTACCGTCGCCGTACCCTTAGCCCAGATTTCAGCTCCGGCAAATATCGTATCGTCAACGGAGCCTTTTAATATCTGTACACCAGCAGAACCTACCGTGAGGGACGGCGTCCCCTTATTTAACAACGCGCCGGCGGCCCACATTTCACGAACGGCCCCGCCGCCATCGACGGTGACAATGGCGGCTCCCTTTACAATACTGGAAGCCTTACCGTCCTTCTGAATCATCGGACCGGCCAACAGGGCTGTTTCACTGTCTTCACCGGTTTTCCAGTCCGCATTGAAATTAACGGTGCTGTCTCCTTCCACAACGATCGAATCTGATGTACTGTCTTCATTCAACAGACCACCAGCCGTAGCCTTAAGATAAGATACCTCATAGGCGGAACCCAGCTTTCCATTGATAGTCAGCGTCGTATTGCCGGAAACGGTCCCGCCCTCGGGTCCGGCGGCGAGAAGTAATGATTTCTGAGCGCTTCCATTTTTCTCATATATTTCCGACGTCTCGGCGGAATTGAAGATCATACTGGAATCCTTAAGGTTGGAGCCAACCCCGCCAGCGATAATTTGGGTAAAACCGCCATTGGTATAGAGTTTCGAAGTGCCCCAATTTACCGTGAAGTTTGCGCTTCCGTTCGCGCCGTCCTTAGTGCCGTATATCTTAAAATTATTTGTATTCAGTGCATCCTTCTTTCCAAGGTCACCGCTGATATTTACCCTAATTGTTCCTTCAGCGTTCGGCTTATAGACGACGTCTTTACTGATTACCGCAATGTCTATAGTCCCACCATTTTCATATGAAACTCCATCTACCGCCCATGCCGTTCCCAACATCGCGGCGGCCGCCACAAACGCTAACGCCAACTTGCATTTTCCATGCAACTTTACCATTCAGCACACCAGACCTTTCACCCCAAATAAAAATAATAAAAAAACAACCTCACGTAATAAGAGTATCTCCCATTTTTGTGGTTTTATAGATCACCCTCCCGTCCATTTTCCAGCCCCAGACCAACGCGCGTTCGCACAGATACAGAGGATATGAAGATCCCCTTCGCAGCTCTTTTATATTGCGTCTTACTAAGTTCATGAACAGGCCGGCCGCCGAAACAGGCGAATATGGATAGATGCGGTAATCGGCAGTCGGCTGTCATAACTTTCGTCTTAGACCCTTGGCTTTCCGGCGCTGTCTTTCGGCAGCTGTGGCTTTTTTATAACGATTAACATTGAATGAATTTTACATCACCCCCCCCCACCCGTGTCAACATTTGTTTAGTATTTAAGTAAAAACGTGTGTTAAAATCGGCTAGAATTATGGGAAATGGTTTCAGGGCAAATATATCGGCAAAAGTTGGATGGAGAAAAGAAAGATAAATGACGGTTTAGCTTCGAGTGGGGAGAAGATAAATAGCGGTTTAGCTTCTGACTTTGCCCTTAAAGGCGCCCTCTGTGAGGGAGCTGGCTCGGCGATGTTTTTT
>NZ_JAJBUX010000049.1 GCF_020860125.1 Cloacibacillus sp.
CAAAGACAGGTGGCGCTTCTACAGGCATATGGCTGATATGAAGATGGAAGGGTAAACAAAAATACGGCGAAAAGGGGAGGTCAAACAACTTCCCCTTTCGTATTTGCCAAAGTGCTTGACAAACACTCTATTTTCGTATATAGTATACTCTAATCAGGATGAACATTTGATTTCACATGTTTTTTGTAAGTCATTTGCCCGCTAAATGAGTTACAAAAAGCATGTGAAATTTTTTTATCCCGAACAATATATTTGATGGAGGTACTGATTATGAATAGCGGTACTGTGAAATGGTTTAACCCGGAAAAAGGCTTTGGATTTATCTCGAACGACAACGGCGGCGAGGACGTTTTTGTGCACTTCTCAGCCATAGCGGCAGAGGGCTTCAAGTCCCTTAACGAAGGACAGAAGGTCACCTTCGACGTAGAGGCTGATCCCAAGAACAGCAAGAGAATGCGCGCGGTCAACGTCTGCGTAGCATAAAATAAAAAGTTAAAACTTTACGCCCTCCCCATGCGGGAGGGCGTTTTTTGCTGCCCCGACATCTATCGCGGCTCTTTAGCCTCATACCGCCGCACTGATCACCGCGGCGTATTTTTTCCAGTAACCGGTCTTGTAATAGATACAATTCAAAAGGAACATCAGCATCCAGCTCGAGACATAAAGATACCATATACCGGAGGGCGTCGGCCAGATCTTAAGAAAAAGGCCGATTGCCGCTATGCGGTAGGCGAACTGTGTGAAGATAGAGACGACAAGAGGAAATATCGTATCGCCGACGCCGCGGAAAAAGCTCTGCCAGGCGGTGGCGAGGCTGTAAAAGATAAAGGTCGGGGCGATTATATCCATGCACCGCCGCGCCTCAAAGAGAGCCTCCTCATTAGAAGAGAAGATGCCCAGAATGGGGGCGGAGAAAAAGAAGAGCACGAACCAGAAGATGAAAGAGACGGCGGCGGCCATCAAGAGACCGCTTCTGAGCCCCTGCAGCACCCGCCCTTCCTTGCGGGCCCCCGTATTCTGTCCGACAAAGGTCGTGACCGCGGTGGCGATGCTGCTCAGCGGGATGAGCATGAAACTCTCTATCTTAGATTCGATGCCGCGTCCTGCCATGACCGCGACGCCAAATTCGTTAATCTGCCTCTGCAGCACCATCATCGATATTACCATCAGCGAGTTCTGAAGCCCCGTGGGCACGCCGAGCTTGATTATGAGCAGAAACATCTTTCCGCTGAAACGAAGCCCGCGCAGCCGCAGCGATATCAGGCTGCCGCAGCGACTCAGATAGACGACGCAGCCCGCCAGCGAGACGCTTTGGGCGATCACCGTGGCAAGCGCCAGTCCCTCTATGCCCATGCCGAAGAGGGGAACGAAGAGCAGGTCGAGCAGTATATTGATGAGCGAAGAGACGCCAAGCAGGACAAGCGGCGTCCGCGAGTTGCCGACTGCGTTCAGCAGCGCGGCCAGTATCGTATACCCGAGCGACGGTATAGAGCCCATAAATATTATACGCAGATAGGCGGCGGAGTCCGTCATAAGCGCTGGAGGCGTCGACATCAGCCGGAGGATCGGCTCCGAAAAGGCGACGCCGAGCAGCGTGCATATCAGCCCGCCGCCCGCGAGGAGAATGGTAATCGTATCGACGGCGCTCCTGACCCGCTTCGTCTCCCCCGAGCCATAGAGCTGCGAAATTACGATCGAAGCTCCCTGGCCGATACCTAGAAACATGATCGTCACAAGAAAAACCACATAAAAACAATTCGAGACCGAGGCAAGCGCCCCGCTGCCGATAAAACGTCCGGCGATCACCGCGTCTGCCATGTTATACATCTGCTGGAGGATGCCGCCCGCCATTATCGGCGCGCCGAATACCAGCATCCGGCGAAGGGGGTTCCCCTCGGTCATATTTATCTCTTTTTTTGCCATTCCGCGCTACCAGCTCTTCCACATAATATCCGCCCGGCGGCGGACATTTCCATCCGCCAAGGGGCTGTTTATATAATATATTCGCGATTCGCGACAAGCTATGCTAATTGAGGCTGAGTCTTATCTTGTCACTGCCGCGTAAGGGACGCTCCCACCGGATGAAAAAGGCCGGGCCCTCTCCGGGGACCGGTCCTTGTCCGCTTAGCGGCTAAGCAGATAATTCAAGAGCCGTTCTCAATAATGACCCGATCACATTACCGAAGGGGTATTGCAGGTCAAAAGACGAGCCTCTTTCGTGCTCATATTCTCCCAGTGATGGGCAACCGTTCCGTCATAGTATAAGAAATCCCCGTCTCTCATGTCGAAGACCTCGTCGGCCCCGTAGAAGAAACGCACGCAGCCCTCAAGGACATAAAAAAACTCGTCGCCGGGATGGGACTTTGAATTTCCCGTGCTCATGCCCGCCGGTACGGTCAACACGATCGGCTGCATCTTTGCCAGCCTGTTTAACGTCAGATAGCGCACGGTGACATAATCATCCCCTCTTGCGCACCACCTTACGACGAAACCCTCTCCGTCAAGCACCGGGCTTATCGAGGGAATCTCCTCCGTCAGCGTCAGCGTGGATACGGGTATCTCAAAGGCCCCCGCCAATTTCCTCAAACTGTCGATACTTGGATTTGATTTGCCGTTTTCCAGCTTCGACAGCTGCGCCACAGACAGTTGGCACTGGGCGGAGAGTTCTGTCAAAGTCCAGCCTTTTTTCTTACGATGGAACTTTATCGTATCGCCAAGCCTCATCAGCAATTCCCCCATTTTCCATTCATGAAAATTTTTCATTGAAGGAAAACAAACATAGTCTATCAAAGCCACTTATAAAGTCAACAGACAGCCAATATTGTTTCCATCATTCACAAACGCTACGATATTAAAAGTCTAGCGGAAAGCCCGCCGAAAGTCCAGCCTCTATCTCTATCCCGCACCGCATAAGAAGGGTATGTTCCCTTACAGTCATTCGGGCCGCGCCCTCAGCCGCGGGGCGGAGAGAGAAGCCGTCAGAAAAATTCCTTTTTGTATCTCACCACAAAGTATAGGGCCACCGCGAGCGGGAAGAGCATATACCAACCGGAGAAGGCAAAGACGGCGAGCGAGAGAGTTCCAGAGAGCAGGCCGCAGATAAGGCCGCTCCTTACCGGCAATACCTTCGCCGCGGAGAACATCCCAATCGTGTAGACGAGCAGAAAGGTGGCGCTGGGGATGCCTAGCAGCGGCTTGAGGTCCCAGGAGAGCGCCCAGCTCAGGAAGAGCAGCGAGAGGTTGAGGGGAACGAAGAGCTGCAGCGCGCAGAAGGGCGTTCCATACAGGGGGTGGAGCTCACCGAAACATTTCGGGAAGTACCCCTCCCGAGCCTGCGCGTAAAAGAGACGCGAAAAACCCGCGATATAGGTATGGACGGGGCAGTAGCAGACGACGAAGCCGAGCAGTCCGACAAGCACCGCGGCGGGCTCCCCCCAGCGCAGCTTTATCAGAGAGACCATCGCGATATTGGGGTTGCCGCTTTTGTAGACGCCGCTGCCGACCACCACGAGCGCGATCGCGAGATAGACGATATTGACGATCACATAGGCCGCCCCCAAGCTGAGCGGGATGTCGCGGCGCGGGTCTTTGAATTCCTCCGCAAGGTGGCCGATCATCTCCCAGCCGAGGAAGGCGAAGAAGAGCAGGGACATCGTATGGCCGACGGCGCCAAGCCCGTGCGGCAAAAAAGGCGTAAAGTTCGCCGGACGTATCTCCGAGAGCGAAGACAGGACGACAAATACAAGTATCGAGAGGATCACGCTGACGATGAAGAGCTGGCTCTTGCCCGAGAGCTCGATCCCGCGCAGATTCAGCGTGACCGTCGTCAGAATCAGCGCGCCGGCGGCGATATGGGCCGCGCCCGTGCCCCATCCAAAGAGGCTGCAGAGGTAGTTTGCCCCGATGAGCGCCGTCGGCGGCAGTCCTATCGGCATCGCGGAGAAGATGAGAAACCCCGTAAGCCTCCCCATGCCGGGGCCGAAGGCCTGCTGCGCATAGGCGGCGATCCCTCCCGAGTTGGGGTAGCGCGAGGACATCTGAGCGATCGCGGCAAGCATCGGCAGGGAGATCAGCCCCATCAGCAGCCAGCTCGCGAGCGAGGCGGGACCAGCTATCTCCGCGGCAATCGCCGGAAGGACGAGTATACCCGCGCCGATGACGGCGCCAATGGTCATCGCCGTCCCCTGAAGCCAGGTTATACTTTTTTTGAGCTCTCCGCCATTCGCCATTTGTCCCCTCACTCCTTCACTTTTTGTATATGTCTGTACAGCGCCTCATAGAGCTGCCTCGGCTCAAGCGGTTTTGTAAGATGGTCGTCCATCCCCGCGGCCTTGGATTTTTCCACATCGTCGCTGAAGGCGTTGGCCGTTATCGCGATTATCGGCACATTCCGCGCGTCCGCGCGGGCAAGACGCCGTATCTCTTCCGCCGCCGCGAGGCCGTCGAGCACCGGCATCCTCACATCCATCAGGATGGCGTCATATCCGCCCTCTTCCGAGGCGGAGAATTTTTCAACTCCCTCACGGCCGTTCAGGGCGACGTCTACCGCCACCCCCTTCTTTTCAAGGAGGATCTTCGTTATCTGGACGTTGAGCGGATGGTCCTCGCAGAGCAGCACCCTTCTGCCGCTGAGGTCAATATTTGACGGCGCGCAGCCAGAGGCGCCGTCCCCGCCGGCATGCTCAAAGTCTATCTCTATCGTTATCTCCGTACCCTCGCCGCGGCGGCTCTTCACCTCTATGGTAGCTCCCATCAGGTCAAGTATCCGTTTAACGATGGCCATTCCCAGCCCCGTGCCGACGGTCGCGGCGTTAACGTCGTTGTATTCCTGCGCAAATGGTTCAAATATCCTCGCGAGAAACTCCTCGCTCATGCCGATGCCGTTGTCACGGATCGTGATCCGGTCCCGGGAGACCTTATCCGAGGTGAAGAGACGTCTGACGATAAACTCTATCCGGCCGCCGTAGGGCGTGAATTTCGCGGCGTTTGAAAGCAGATTGACGAGTACCTGCTGTATGCGGACCCGGTCGATCATGATGGCGCCGAATTCAACGCCCTCAAAGTCCGCCGCCAGCGTGATCTTTTTCTCGTTCAATGTAGGCTCCATAAGCTCCACAAGCGAATCAAAGAGCTCTCTGGAGTTCACCGCCTCCGGCTTCAGGGTTATCTTGTCGCTCTCGATCTTGCTCATATCAAGGGTGTCGTTTATAAGGCTCAGCAGATACTTGCAGGAGTCGTCTATCTTATGCAGATACTCTTTTATCTGTCCGATATCATCCGAATCAAGGGAGAGCTTTGTAAAGCCGATGATGCCGTTCATCGGCGTACGCATGTCGTGGCTCATACGCGCGAGGAAATCGCTCTTTGCCCGCAGCGCGCTCTCCGCCTCGTTCTCAAGCATGATCTGCGCCGTGATGTCGCGGCCGACGGCGCAGATGCCGATCACCTCTCCGGCGGCATCCCTGACGGGGTATTTTGAGGTCGAAGAATATCTCTTATGCCCGCCGCTCTCCGGCAGCGGTTCGATATAGTCCAGAACGGGGACGCCCGAGGCAAGCAGCTTTTTGTCGTCGGCAATGTAATGTTCCGCCAGCTCAGGACCGAAGAGGTCGCGGTCGCTCCTGCCGACCAGCTCCGCGGGGGAGGAACAGCCGACCAGCTCCGCGAAGGTCTGCGAGGCGCCGGCGTAGACGGAGTCTTTATCTTTAACGCAGATAAAGTCCGGGGTATTCTTCAAAAATTCTTTAAGATAGCATGACATTATGTCATTTGCCTTCATTGCCTTATCCGCGCTCCGTCCCGTGAGATGATAAAAACTTTCCCGTCTTTGTACAAATCTGGTCCTCTGGCGACATTATACTGTAATTTTTGATTTAAGACAGCGGGCAATACAAAAAGGAGAGGCCGGAGCCTCTCCTTGATATATCGCCTATTTGAGAGAAGTTAGAACTCTCTCGGCTGCGCGTTGTAGTGCGTGTGGAGAAGGTGATGCGCCTTCTCTCCGAGCGGTTTGCCAAGCCACTTCTCGTAAAGGGCGGCAATGTCGGGGTTCTTGTGCGACTGACGCAGCGCCTTGGCTTCGTCGACGCTGTAAAGAGCCGCCGTACGCGCGGCGCGGATCTCCGCGTTGACCGGCTGTGGCTGTCCGCCGCCGCCAATGCAGCCGCCGGGGCAGGCCATGACTTCAATGAAGTGATAGTCGGCCTTGCCAGCGCGGACCTTGTCCATGAGGATCTTCGCATTTTTCAGCGTATGGGCGACCGCGAGCTTGACGTTGACCTTTTCGCCGTTGACCGGCACTTCGATCGTCGCCTCTTTGATGCCGTCCATGCCGCGCACAGGCTGGAAAGCGATTCCGGGGATGTCCTCTCCGTTGTTGAGCACGGCGTAGACGGTACGCAGAGTCGCCTCCATAACGCCACCCGTAACGCCGAAGATGGCGGCGGCACCGGTCGAAGAACCGAGCGGGCTGTCATATTCCTCTTCGGGGAGGTTCTTGAAGTCAATGCCGGCGTTCTTGATCATACGCGCGAGTTCGCGGGTCGTGAGAACGGTGTCAACATCGGGAATTCCGGGATTGCTCTGGAGCTGCGGGCGCACGCATTCGGCCTTCTTAGCGGTGCAGGGCATGATCGAGACGCTGTAGATGTCTTCAACGGCGATACCCTGCGTCTCAGGCCAGTAGGTCTTGGCCAGAGCGCCGAACATTCCCTGCGGCGATTTCGCCGTCGAGAGGTGCGGCAGAAGGTCGGGATACTTGATCTCGATGAAGTTTATCCAGCCGGGCGAGCAGGAGGTGATCATCGGCAGTACGCCGCCGTTGACGACGCGGTCGAGGAACTCGTGTCCCTCTTCCATGATCGTAAGGTCGGCGGAGAAGTCGGTGTCAAATACCTTGTCGAATCCCAGCCTGCGCAGCACGGCGACCATTTTGCCGGTGACGACTTCGCCGGCGGGCAGTCCCAGCGCTTCGCCGAGGGCGACTCGCGTCGCGGGAGCCGTCTGCACGATCGTATATTTCTTGGGATCGGCGAGGGCGGTGAATACCTTTTCGGTATCGTCGCGCTCACAGATGGCAGCCGTCGGGCAGACCGCGGCGCACTGTCCGCAGTAGGTGCAGGCGACCTGGTCGAGTCCGAGTCCGAAGGCCGGTTCGACGATGGTCTTGAAGCCGCGGTTCACGAAGGCGTAGACGTCGAGGCCCTGACGCTCGTGGCAGGCTCTGATGCAGCGGCCGCAGAGGATACACTTGTTGGGGTCGCGCACAAGGCTCGGGTTGCTCTCATCTTTTTCAGCGGAGCGCGTAGCGCCGGTATAGGGCACTTCGCGGATGCCAAGGTCGGCGGCCGTCTGCTGAAGTTCGCAGTCCTGGTTCTTCTGGCAGAAGAGGCAGTCCTGCGGATGGTTCGCGAGAAGGAGCTCGACGACCGCTTTGCGGGTCTCGCGTACCTTCGGAGTGTTCGTATATACTACCATACCGTCCGCTACGGGATAGACGCAGGCTGCGCCGAGTCCGCGGCCGCCGACTATCTCAACTACACAGACGCGGCAGGCGCCCTCTTTGGAAAGCTCCGGGTGATAGCAGAGCTGAGGAATGCGGATTCCGGCTTTGGCAGCGGCTTCGATCACGGTAAAATCGGATGGCACCTCTACTGTTATGCCGTCTATTGTAACCTTAACAAGTTCCATATTCTTTTTACTCCCCTTCCATTAGCCGAAATTAGCCGCGCACGATCGCTTTGAACGGGCACTTCGTCAGGCATGCGCCGCACTTGATGCACTTGGCCGCATCGATGACATACTTCTGTTTCGGTTCGCCGCTGATCGCATTGACCGGGCAGTTCTTCGCGCAGAGGCTGCAGCCTTTGCATGCGTCGGTGATCTTGTAGGTCAGCAGGTGGTGGCAGGCGCCGGCCGGGCATCTCTTCTCCTTGATGTGCGCCTCATATTCGTCTCTGAAGTAGCGCAGCGTGGAGAGGATGGGGTTCGGGGCCGTCTGACCGAGGGCGCAGAGCGCTCCGGCCTTGATGAAGGCGGCGAGTTTTTCCAGCTTCTCGATATCTCCGTCTTCGCCTCTGCCGTCCGTGATCTTTTCGAGCATTTCAAGCATGTGTTTGGTACCCTCGCGGCAGGGCGTGCACTTACCGCAGGATTCTGACTGCGTGAAGTTGAGGAAGAACTTCGCGACGTCGACCATGCAGGTCTCCTCGTCCATAACGACGAGTCCGCCCGAGCCCATCATCGCGCCCGCGGCGATGAGCGAATCATAGTCGACCGGGGTGTCGAGAAGCTGCTCGGGGATACATCCGCCGGAGGGACCGCCGATCTGGATGGCCTTGAACTTCTTGCCGCCGATGATGCCGCCGCCGATGTCAAAGATGATCTCACGCATCGTAATACCCATCGGAACCTCCGCGAGTCCGGTGTTGTTGATCTTACCGGTCAGCGCGAATACCTTGGTTCCTTTGGACTTCTCGGTTCCCAGCTTCGCGTATTCCTCCGCTCCGACGCGGAAGATGTAGGGGACGTTGGCAAATGTTTCAACGTTGTTTATGTTAGAAGGCTTTTCCCAGAGCCCCTTCACAGCGGGGAACGGCGGGCGGGGACGCGGCATGCCGCGCTTGCCTTCGATGGAGGCCATCAGGGCCGTCTCTTCGCCGCAGACGAACGCTCCGGCGCCCTCTTTGATATGGATGGTGCAGTTAAAATCCGTACCGAGGATATTCTTGCCGAGCAGTCCGGCCTCTTCGGCTTGGGCGATAGCCTGCTTCAGGCGCTTGATCGCGAGCGGATATTCGGCGCGGCAATAGATATAGCCTTCGTCGGCTCCGATCGCGTAGGCGCCGATGATCATACCTTCGAGTATCGCGTGCGGGTCGCCCTCAAGCAGCGAGCGGTCCATAAACGCGCCGGGGTCGCCCTCGTCCGCGTTGCAGATGATGTACTTCTTGGGTCCGGGCGACTTCTGGCAGAAGCCCCACTTCATGCCGGTGGGGAAACCGCCGCCGCCGCGGCCGCGGAGACCGGTCTTTTTCATCTCTTCGACGACCTGCTCCGGCGTCATCGTGAGAAGAACCTTCGCGAGCCCTTCATAACCGTCGGCGCCGATGTATTCCTCAAGCGAATCGGGGTTGATGTGGCCGCAGTTCTTAAGCACGAGACGGTGCTGCTTCTTGTAGAAATCAATGTCGGCATAGTCGGGAACGCTCTGCGCCGTGAGCGGCTCCTTGAAGAGGAGGCGGCCGACGATGCGTCCTTTGATGAGATGCTCTGAAACGATCTCGGGAACGTCAGATTCCTGAACGTGCGTGTAGAAGGTTCCTTCGGGATAGATGATGACCAGCGGACCCTGCTCGCAGAATCCCTGACAGCCCGTTTCGACTATCTTTACCTCTTTATCAAGGCTGTTGGCCTTGAGTTCCTCTTCAAGCTTTGCGATTACCTTTTTTGAACCGGAGGAGACGCAGCCCGTTCCGGTGCAGACCAGTACGTGAGCTCTTACGAGAGCCATTTAAAATTCCTCCCTTCGACCTATGCTTCTTTGTTGGGGATCTTGGCTACGACAAGATCCTCGACGACGACGCCGTTGATGAGATGGTCCGCGATGATACGCGGGACATCCGTCGGGCTGACAGGGCCGTAGGTGACTCTGTCTTCGCCGGGGCGCACTATGTCGAGAAGGGGTTCTTTCTGGCACATGCCGATGCATCCGGTCTGGAGGACCGCCACGTCGTATATGTTGCGCTTGGCAAGCTCCTCGAGGACCGCCGTCATCACCGCGCGCGCGCCGGCGGTGATGCCGCAGGTGCCCATGCCGATGATGATCTGTCTGTCGTTGAGCTTTCTCGTTTCAGTCTGTTTTTTTGATTCTGCCTTTATCTTACGAAGATCTTCAAGACTCTTGATTGCCATTTAAAGTTCCTCCCTTATTCCTAAGCGTACTTGTCCAGTATCGGACCGACCGACTCGGGCGTAAGTCTGCCGTGCGTCTCGTCGTTGACCATGAACACCGGGGCGAGGCCGCATGCGCCGATGCAGGCCACCGTCTCAAGCGTGAACTTGAGGTCGGGGGTCGTGACCTGGCCCTCTTTGAGGCCGAGCTTTTCGCGGATGGCGTTGAGAACGCCCTTCGCTCCGCGAACATGGCAGGCCGTGCCCTGACATGATCTGACGATGTTCTTTCCGCGCGGCTCAAGATGGAACTGAGCATAGAATGTCACCACGCCGAATATCTGACTGATGGGGACATCGAGCTGATTACTGATTTCGATCAGGACCTCTTTCGGCAGATAGCCGAAGATTTCCTGTGCCTGTTGAAGCACGGGAATGACGCTTCCCTTAGTGCCGCGGTATTTGCCGAGGAGCTCAGCAAGCTGCTCCCACTGCTTTTCCGACGCTTTCTCCACCATAAAACGCACCCTCCTTAAATTGTCTCCTCTTCAGGCCCTCCCGCCTGAAAAGATGAAGATGTAACCCCAATAGAAAAGTTACAGGTAATCCGCACGCCTCAAAAACGCTCGTAATGAGACACTCTATATTGGCAGACGCGCTGTGCGAGACAGCACTTGCGAAAAAGTACACAAAGCATATTTATTATAGCCCCTCTATGAGAATAACTGCAACCGAAAATCTCTTTTTTCAGACAAATTAAATTATATTTATGCTTTTTTGTCCATTTTTGTTCACGGTTTATGTCATGAAAACCCCTTGTATTTCCGAAAATTCCGTTTTTTCTTGCTGTCAAAAGCCGCAATTTTAGATTTTTTTCGCTTTGTTTAACGAATCTGCGCCAAATTCAAATATATGATCCATACGGTGAGAGTATTCTTTCTCTTTATTAAAAATCAATAAAAACGTATAATGACCTCCGAATATCAAAATGACGCCGTAGGAGGAATTTACAAATGCCGGAGGCGGTAATAAACGGTAAAAGGGTCTCCTTTGAGCCGGAAATGACGATATTGGAGGCGGCGGCGCGCGCCGGGATAACAATCCCGACGCTCTGCTACCATCCGGCGCTCGAGACATTCGGCGGCTGCCGTATCTGCCTGGTAGAGGCGAAGGGCTTTTCCAAACTCCTTCCGGCCTGCACGACCCCCATTTCGGAGGGTATGGAGATCGTCACGGAGAGCCCGCTTCTCCGCGATACGCGCCGCGTCATTGTGGAATTGATGCTGCTGCGCCATCCGTTCGAATGCCTTTACTGCCACGCGAACGGCCGCTGTGAGCTGCAAAGGCTCGTCTACAACCTCGGGACTAAAAGAGATTCCTTCCCCGGACGCGCGGACCGTTCGCCGACGCCGCATCCCGTCGACGAATCAAATCAATTTTTTATCCGCGATACCGATAAATGCGTGCTCTGCGGTCGCTGCGTGCGCGTCTGCGAGAGCCACGCGCAATACAGCGCCATCGATTTTCTGAACCGCGGCATCAAGACGATGATACAGCGCCCCGCCGATTTCGGCATCGAGTCCTGCGACTGTAAATTCTGCGGCCAGTGCGTCGCCGTCTGCCCCGTCGGGGCCCTCACCGAGAGACCGGCGCTCGGGGGCGGCCTCGCCGCCGATATAAAACGCGTAAAGACCGTCTGTCCCTACTGCGGCGTCGGCTGCTCCGTCGTCGTCGAGGTAAACCGGCAAGGCAGGGTGACAAACGTCACCACCGACCACACCGACACGGACTCTCTCAACCAGGGCAGAAGCTGCGTCAAGGGACGCTTCGGATGGGAATTCGTGAACAGCCCCGACCGCCTGACGACGCCGCTGATAAAAGAAAACGGAGAATTTCGCGCCGCCTCTTGGGATGAGGCGCTCGACGCGGTGGCGGCAGGGCTTCGGCGCAACATGGGACGCGCCGGCTTCTTCACCTCGGCCCGCTGTACGAACGAGGAAAACTATCTCATGCAGCGTTTCGCGCGCGAGGTGATGTCCACCAACAACGTCGACCACTGCGCCCACCTCTGACACTCCGCTACGGTGGCGGGTCTCGGCGAGACCCTCGGAAGCGGCGCGATGACAAACGACTACGAGTCAATCAAACATGCCGATACGATCATGGTGATCGGCTCCAACACGACAGAGGCCCATCCGGTCATCGGCGCGATGATCAAAGAACGCGTGCGCGAGGGGGCCAAGCTTATCGTCTGCGACCCGCGCCGCATCGAACTGCACCGGTACGCCGACGCGTCGGTGCGCCAGAGGAGCGGCTCCGACGTCGCGCTGGTCAACGCGATGATGCATGTCATATTAAAGGAAGGGCTTCACGACGAAACCTTCGTCAGGGAGCGTGTCGAAGGCTTCGAGGCGCTCAGGGCCGTCGTCGGCAGATATACCCCGGAATACGCCGAAGAGATAACCGGCGTGCCCGCGGAGACGATAATCAAAGCGGCGCGCCTCTACGGCGGGGCGAAAAACGCCGCCATCTTCTACACGATGGGCATCACGCAGCATATCACGGGGACAAACAACGTGCGCAGCCTCTGCAGCCTAGCGCTGCTCTGCGGCAACCTCGGACGGCCCGGTACCGGGGTAAACCCGCTGCGTGGCCAGAACAACGTGCAGGGAGCCTGCGACATGGGATGCCTTCCAGCCACGCTGCCGGGATACCTCAAGGTGAATACCGGGGCCGCTGCGGAAAAGACGCGCGCCCTTTGGGGATGCGCCCCGCCGGAAAAGGCGGGACTCACCGTCGCGGCGATGATGGAGGCGGCTGCGAAGGGCGAAATCAGGGCGCTCTTCATCATGGGTGAAAACCCCACCGTCACCGACGCCGACACCGGCCACGCCGTTCACACCCTGGAAAACTTAGACTTCCTCGTCGTGCAGGACATCTTCCTCACCGAGACGGCGCGGCTCGCGGACGTTGTGCTGCCGGCCGCCTGCTGGCCCGAAAAAGAGGGGACCTGCACCAACACGACGCGCGCCGTGCAGCTGCTGCGCAAAGCCTGCGATCCGCCAGGCGAGGCGCGCGACGACTGGCACACCTTCGTTGAACTCGCAAAGCGTTTCGGACACCAGTGGCACTTCGACAGCGCCAAAGACATCTTTGAAGAGATACGAAAGGCCAACCCCGCCTACGCGGGCATGAACTACGAACGGCTGGAAAATGGATATCTGCAATGGCCCTGCCCCGACGAAAACCACCCGGGGACGCCGATCCTGCATAAAGAAAAATTCGCGCGCGCCGGCGGCAAAGCCCTCTTTTCGCCCTGCGAATGGAGCGCGCCGCACGAATGGCCCGACGGCGAATACCCCTTTATCGCCACAACAGGGCGCAGCCTGTTCCACTACCATTCCGGAAGCATGACGAGGCGCGGCGCGCCCGGACGGCACCTTAAAGAGCTCTATATCGAAATCAACCCCGCGGACGCGAAAAACCTCACGCTGGCCGAGGGGGAGATGCTCACCGTGACCTCCAGACGCGGCTTCGTCTCGGGACGCGCGCGGATAACGGAAAAGGTGGCTCCGGGGATGGTCTTTCTGCCGTTCCACTTCGCCGAGGCCCCGGCCAACCTGCTGACGGCGGCGGTCTGGGACCCGACCTCCGAGACGCCCGGCTTCAAGGTGAGCGCCGTGAGGCTCTCGAAGGGATAGCACCGTGACCCGCGCTATTGGAGGCTCGCTCCTGCTGCTCGCCGGAGGGCTTGGCAGCCGGATGTGGGGAAAAAATAAACTATATCTCGAACTCGGCGGCGCGCCGCTGCTCGGGCAGATTCTGACGCGCCTCTCGCCGCTCTTTGACGAAACGCTGCTGCTCGCGGCGAAGGGCGGCGCGCGGGAGGCGCGGGAGAGATTTGGACCGCTGCTTGACAGGTGGAACGTCCGCATAACCGAGGACCGCGCCGAGGGGCGCGGCCCCCTTGAGGGACTCTGCCGGGGGCTCGCGGCGATGAACGGCGAGTGGGGCCTCCTGCTCGGCTGCGATATGCCGTTCGCGGACAAGGCGGTACTGCGCGGTATGGCGGCCCTCCGCGCGGAAGAGACAGACGTGGTGGCGGCGGAGATCGGCGGCTGGCTTGAGCCGCTGCACGCCTTCTACAGCCGCCGCTGCCTGCCCCGCGCCGAAGCGGCGCTCGCGCAGAGCGGACGGATAAAAGCCTTCTACCGCGAATCGCGCCTCACCATCCTGAACGAAGAGACGCTCTCACGCCTCTCTCCCGGCTACAAAAAATCTTTTACAAACCTCAACACCCCCGGCGATCTGTCGATGATCATGCGCTCATAGAGGCGGATAAAACCGCCGCCGCATTCACAAAATTTATTTTCCGTATCATATTACCCTTTCCGCGCCTCCGTCGCTGGCGGCATCATGCGGGCTGGGCTGCCAGTCCAGATCCCGCCGGGGCCGATGTCCTTTACCACCGCGCCGCCTAAACCTACGGTCGTCCAGCCGCCAATCGCCGTGTAGGGACGGACGAGCGAACCGATGCCTAGAAAGACCCCCTCCCCAAGCGTCACATTGTTGCCGGTGGCGCTCCTTGGGGCGGCGTGGCAATAATCCCCTACCTTAGTGTCGTGCCCCAGGTAACAGCCGGAATTGAGGATGCTCTGACGGCCGACCACGGTGTCCGATTCAATTATGCAGCCCGCCATGACTATCGTCCCCTCGCCGAGGCGCACGGAACTGTCGACGATGCTTCTCGGATGGACGACGGCCGGCCAGCGGACATTTTTAAACCTCCCGCAGATATCACGGCGCACGCCGTTATCGCCGACGGCAACGACCGCCATGATATCCGCGTCGTCCGGCATTTCCGCGATCTGACCGAGAATTGGCAGGCACCAGAGGCTCCTGTCCCAAAGCGCGGGGTTATCGTCATAAATCCCCGCGCACTCGAATCCGCACGCCCCGAGCGCTGAAAGGACGACCTTCGCGTGGTCGCCGGCGCCGATGAGAAAAATCCTGTTATCATTTTCTTCCATATATTTCACTCTTTTCCTTTCGTCTCCAGCCTTTAAAAACCCGCGCGGGACCGCATGCCGCTTTACCACTTTACTTCAGCCGCGGCCACCGCCTCTTCCAAGGGGCGCCAGCCTCCGCCGAGAGCTTTGAATAACTGGACGGCGTTGGTCGATATTTGCCCGCTGCTTATCGTATACTCCTCGGATAACGAGGTGAGAGAACGCTGCGCGTTGATCACGTTCGTGAAATCTACGAGGCCGTTCGCGTACTTTTCATTCGCCACCTCAAGCGCCGACTGCGCCGCCTCCATACCCCGCTTGAGAGAGGCGTTTCTCTCGTATTCCCTCATATTGGCGTATAAGGCGTCCCTCACCTCGCCAACGGCGGCGAGCACCGTCTGTTCGTAAGCGGCAAGCAGCTGTTCGGCGACCGCGCCCTGCACTTTGATATTGCTGCGTATCGCGCCGGCGTGGAATATCGGCCAGCTTATCTGCGGCAGCAGGCTGTACAGCTTCGCGGGGCCTTCAAAGAGGCCGCCCCAATTTCCCGCCTCGGTGCCTATCGAGCCGGTGAGATAGAATTTCGGCAAAAGGTCTGTCTGCGCGGACCTTTTGCGCGCCAGCTGCGCGGCCAGAAGGCGCTCCGCCTGACGGATATCGGGACGCTGGCGAATGGCATTCGCCGGTATCCCGACGTACTCCCTGTCCTCAAGCCGGGGGATGGGTTTTTTATCTGACAACTCCTCCTCAAGCGTGCCGGGAATCTCTCCCGTGAGGATGGCAAGCGCGTTTTTTGTCTGTTCCAGCGCGCTCTCCACACTGGGGATCATCGCCTTCGTCTGCTCCATCGTATATTGCGCCTGTTTCAGGGCGAGATTATCAGAGAGCCCGGAATCCGTCTTAGACTGCTGTATCTCTACGGTATCCTCCTGCAGGCGAAGGTTGTGGTTCGCTATGTCGAGCCGCTCCTGAAGGGTTCGCAGAGAAATATAATTTACCGCGACCTCCGAGGACAGGGAGACCCATGTTGAGTACAGCGCCGCGTACTGGGCCTCCAAGGTAGCCTGCTGGGCCCGGACCTTGGCCTGTTGTCCGCCGAATATATCTATCTCCCACGACGCGTCCAGTCCAAGCCGGTAGAGGTTCCCGCCGCTGCCCGTACCGCCCGCCGCCAGCGGCGTGCGGCTGCTGCTCCAGAAATTCGCGGTATCGAGCCACGGAAGGAGCGCCGCCCTGTTTATCCCGAGCGCGGCGCGGGCCTCCGTTACCCTGGCCCTGGCCGCCGCGAGGTCCCGGTTCTTCTCAAGCGACCTCTTTATAAGCGCCGTCATTACCGGGTCATCGAAAGAATCCCACCAGTCCGCAAGCTTTTCCGGCGTAAGCTCCGCAGAGATATCCGGCGACGACGCGCCGATAGGATAGATCCGCGCAAGTTCCGTCCATGCCGTATCGCCGAGGCGCATGCCGGCGGAGACCGCCGCGCCCTCCTTTTGAGCGGCCTGCGCCCCTGTCGCGGCGAGTACGGCCAGAGCCAGAGCCGCCGCGTATTTATAAAAATATCTTACCGTTACCGTCATCACGCTAACCAGCCTTTCTGACCGCCGCCCGGAAGCGGCGTTTTATCCTTTCCCGTGTTCCCTGGAATATGACATAGAGGGCGGGAATGATAAAAATACCGAGAATCGAGGCGGCGCACATCCCAAAGAACATCGTCGTGCCGACGGCCTTCCTTGAACCCGCTCCGGCCCCGGAGGCAAACAACATCGGGAGCACGCCGAGAACGCAGGTGAAGGCCGTCATCAGCACGGCGCGAAAACGCTCGCTGGCGGCTCTGGCCGCCGCTTGAATGAGCGGCAGCCGCTGTTCTTCCCGCTGTTCTTTCGCAAATTCAACGATAAGTATCGCATTCTTCGCAGCGAGGCCGATAAGCAGCAATATACCCAGCTACGCGTAGACAGAGATCGAAAGCCCCATCATCCACAGGCCGCCGAGGGCTCCGAACATCGCTACGGGCAGCGAAAGCATGACCGGAACGGGAACCGTCCAGCTCTCGTACTGGGCCACGAGAAAGAGATAGGCAAAGATAAGCGCGATAACGAGCACAATTACCATGCCGCCCTGTGAGCCCTGTTCCTGATATATCATACCGGACCATTCGTATTTATAGCCGGCCGGCATATTCTCCGTAAGCTCCGCGACCCTCGCGATACCCTGTCCCGTCGAATAGCCGGGCCTCATCACGATAGTGATGCTGGCGCTGGGATAGAGATTATAACGGTCCACTGTTCTCGGCGCGAGGATCTTTTTCAGCGTCATGAGGCTTTGTATGGGCACCTGTCCGCCGCCGGCGTTTTTCACAAATATATTGCCGATGCTGTCTATATCGCTCCGATAACCCCAGTCGGACTGAAGCATGACCTTGTTCACCTGCGTACCGATATTCACGTCGTTGATATAGGCGGAGCCAAAGTAGGTCTGGAGCGTCGAAAATATCGACGAGACCGGAACATCCATCATTTCAGCCTTTTCCCGGTTGATGTCGAGGTAAAGATGCGACGTATCCGCCGTGTAGGTGCTGAAGGCGTACAGGAACTCCGGCGCTTTGTTGAGCTCCGCGAGCAGCCCGGCCATTACCGCGGCAAGCTTCGCGGGATCGTTCTCCTGCGTCGACTGAAGCCTCATATCAAGCCCGGAGGCCATGCCGATGCCGCTGATCGCGGGAGGGGTGAAGACGCTTATCTTCGCTCCGGTGTACTTTGACGCTATCTCATTTGCTCTGGTAACGATGTAACTCTGCTGCGTCTCCTTTGTCTTACGCTGATCCCAGGGCTTAAGAGAGAGGATGAGCGAGGCGACGTTCTCTCCGTCTCCGCCAAGAAGGTTATGTCCCTCAATATTCATGACATCGGCCACCCCTGGCAGCGCGACAAAATCTTTTGCCATCGCACGCGTTATCTCCTGGGTGCGCGGCATCGTCGCGCCCTCGGGAAGCTGGAGCGTAATAAAGACGGCTCCCTGGTCCTCGTCGGGAATAAAAGAGGTCGGCATCGTGGCGGTCACCAGCCAGCAGGCCGCGGAGACCGCGGCGAGCGCGCAGAGCGACACCGCCGTACGGCGCGCGAGCCATACGGAACCCGCCACATATCCGCGCGTAGCTTTGGCGAGCGTAATATTGAACCACCGAAGCGGACCTCTTTGCGCCGGCTTCACCTGGCGCAGTAAATAGGCGCACATCGCGGGAGAGAGCGTCAGCGCGACCACAAGAGAAAAAACGACGGCGAACGAGATCGTTACGGCGAACTGTTTATATATCTGCCCCGTGATGCCGCTCATGAACCCGACGGGAACGAATATGGCGAGAAATACCAGCGTCGTTGCGACCATCGGGCCCGTGACGTCGCTCATAGCCTGGATCGTGGCCTCCCGCGTCGGGCACTGGTCGCGGTCCATGACAAAGAGGACGCGCTCGACGACGACTATCGCGTTATCGACCACTGTTCCAATAACGAGAACGAGGCCGAAGAGCGAAAGGATGTTGATGCTGTAGCCCATCGCCGCGAGACCCATGAACGTGGCGAGCAGCGATATCGGAATGGCGGCGACGGGAACGAGCGTCACCCGCCAGTCCTGGAGGAATAGATAACAGACGAGGACGACGAGAATAAACGTCAGCACCAGCGTCATAAGAATCTCTCTTATCGTCGCCTGCACATAGAGCGTCGAATCGTAGGGAAGGCTGAGCGCCATATCCTCCGGCAGCGCCTCTTCTATCTGGGCCGCCGTCTTTTTAACGCCGCTCATGACGTCGAGGGCGTTTGAACCTGCGGCCTGTGAAAGCATCATCGCCGCCGCCGGCGTGCCGTTTTGGGTGGAATTGAGGTTATAGGACTCGGAACCCAGCTCTATCCGCGCGACGTCGCGCAGCTTGACCAGTCCTCCCTGCGCCGTGGTGCGGACGATGATGTTTTCAAAATCACGGACGTCGGAAAGCCGCCCCTTCGTCTTCAGAGAATAGACAAAGGGCGTGCCCTCATTGCCCGGCGTCGCGCCGACGGAACCGATCGAGGCCTGCCTGTTCTGGCTCTGAATGGCCGCGGCCACGTCGTCGGTCGAGAGGCCGAGCGCGGCGATACGCGCGGGGTCCAGCCAGACGCGGATACTGTACTTGGAGCCGAAGACGACCACCTCTCCCATCCCGTAAACTCGCTTCATTTGATTCTTGATATTTGAATGGGCGTAGTCGTTGAGCTCAAGCTCGCTGTACGTACCGTTTGGAGAGGAGAGCGAGAGCAGCCCCAGAGTATCCGAGAACGCCGTCACGACGGTGATGCCTTCGTCCACCACCTCGGCGGGCAGCTGGGGCGTCACCTGCGATATGCGGTTCTGTACGCGAACGAGCGCCATATCCGGGTCGGTGCCCGTAGCAAAGGTCACGTAGAGCGTGTAATCGCCGTTGTTGCTCGAGGTGGAATTCATATAGATCATACCCTCCACGCCGTTTACCATCTCTTCCAGCGGGACGCCTACCGTATTCGCGATCGTCGCGGCGTCGGCTCCGCGGTAAGTCGTGTTGACGCGTATCTGGGGCGGCGTAACGTCGGGGTACTGCGCTATCGGCAGAGTGAAGGCCGCGATCACACCGGCGAACCCCAGCAGTATGCAGATGACCATCGCAAACCGGGGACGGTCGATAAAAAATTTCGCGAACATCGGTTATTCCGTCTCTTTCCCGCCGCCGGAGGCGGGGCGCGGCACACCGGACCGCTCCGGCACGGCCGGCGCATCCACCTTTACCCTCATACCGGGGCGCAGGCTCTGCAGGGAGGCTACCGCCACCATCTGTCCCTCCGTCAGCCCTTCCGCCTCGCGCAGCTGTCCCATCTCGCGCCCCAGCGTCACGCGGGCCTGGCGCACGGAGCCGTCCTTCTCAATGACATAGACATAGTCGCCCCTGTCATCCGCCATAACGGCGACCTGCGGGATGACATTCACGCGGCGGCTCGTCACGGGTTTAGTGAAAACACGTATCATCTCTCCCGGAATCAGCAGCCCCTCCTTATTCGCATAGCGCAGCCTCATCTGGATCGTGCCCGTCTGTGAGTCGACGGTATTCTCCTCAAAATCGCGTTCCCCGGGCGTATCAAAGGCAGACCCGTTGCTAAGTACAAGCCTGGTCTTATGGACGGGACCCTGCTTTTTGAAAGATTCAAGCTGGTCGAGATAATCCCGGTCTGGCAGGGTATAGGAGACGCGGATCGGGTCCATCTGCACTATCGAGGCCAGCGGGCCGCTCTGCGGCGTGACATAATTTCCCTTCGTAAAGTTCGCCGCGCCCGTCTTGCCGGTAATTGGAGCGGTCACCCGGCAATAGCCAAGGTCTATCTCCGCAAGACGCAGCGAGGCCTTCGCCTGCGACACGGCGGCTCGTCCCTGCAGCAGGCTGCTCTCCGCCTTATCCCGGTCCGCCGCCGATACGGCGCGCGCGTCGGCGGCGCTTACCCTCGCGTAATACCGCTCCGCCTCGTCAAGCGTCGCCATCGCCCTTTCGAGCTCCGCGCGGCGCAGCGCGGCCGTAGCCTGATAGGGAGCGGGGTCTATCTGAAAAAGCACCGCCCCCTCACGAACGACGGAGCCCTCCTTGAAACAGACGCGTTGTATCTCACCAGATATCTGAGGCCTCACCTGCACGGACTGTATCGCCTCCACACGCCCGACATACTCCGACGGCTGCGACGATATATCGGCCTTTTCAACGGTCTTCACGGAAACAGCCGGCATTGCCCCCTCCTGTTCCAGCCGTTCTTCACCGGCGCCGACCTTCATGACGGAATAGCCGCAGAGCGCCGCGGCGATCACCAAAACAGCGGCGGCGCCCTTCACCCAAAACGGTTTGGATTCGCCGTTTAATTCAACTTTTTTCTTCTCTTCAATATTTTGCATCTTTATATCTGCCCTTACCTTCCTGCTCTATGGAAATACATCCGGACGTCACACATACCGCACGCCAGGCTTGATCTCACAGCAAAATTGCCTCTTTCCGCACACTTAGCTCCATTTCAAAGGCGTCGAAAAGTATGTTCGCGTACGCGGGAAATTCATCCGGCAGCTTTTCAGAAAGCTGCACCGCGCGCAAACCGTGAAAAACAGCGCTGATCAAGATCGCGGCAGCCTCCGCGGGGATATCCCTGCGGATACTGCCGGTCTCCTGTCCCCTGGCGACAAGAGTTTTTACCATCTGCCTGTCGCGTTCCCAAAAATTTGTCATAAGAACCCGCGCCCGATCCTGAACATCCTCCGGCCATTCATAGCGCCTTCGCAGTATCATTTTGTGGATCTTCGCATACCTAGCGTCTTCAAGAGGCCTTTCGATCGCCTTTTTGTAATACCGGCGGATGGCGGCCCCAGGGTCAGCCGCGTTGAATACGACGGCTAAATCCTCATCGCCTTCGCGGTATATGGACTCCAAAAGCTGAAACAGAAGGTCGCTCTTGTTTTTAAAGTGCCAGTAAAAGGCCCCCTTTGAAAAACCCGCGTGCTCCGCAATCTCAACGATGGAGGTATTCGCGTAATTCTTTGCGCTGAATATATCCAGCGCTGAATCAAGAATACGCTTGCGTGTCCTGAAGGCCTCTTCTTTTGTTCTCCTCATCCCTCTCCCTCCCTTCACCGCTCAGATCAAGCCTGCGTATTATATGTACTTAAAAGCATGTAAGTCAATTAAAATTAACTGTAGTTTAAATTTGCAAGACGATTCTATCGATTCCAATTTCGTGGATAACTTTTTACATAGGAGATGGCGGCATGATAACAAAATTACTATCTGTAAGTTTTAATAAAAAATAAAAAATGTCTAATAGTATGTAATTAATGAAAATCCAACCGTTGCTGTACCTCAAACAGCTAAATTCATATTTATGCCGGCCGGCAATTTGACAAGAAATACATTCATTCGCGCGGTGTTACGGGGGGCCGCACACGGCTATTTTCTGGTTAGACGCGTCGCAGCGCCGCTAACAGTATGCACTGTTGGTCAGCTTCATTTATAAAAAGCTGACCGCGCTTGAAATATGGTATCATTATATAAATATGTTTATAAAAATGACGTAACAAGAGTGGAACGGGGAGGAATATTTTTGCGCAGGACAAGAGAGCAGGCGGAGAAAACGCGAAGCCAGGTGCTCGATACTTTCCTTGACATGTTCATAGAAAACGGTTTTTCCAAAACGTCTCTGACGAGTATCGCCCATAGACTCGGCGTGACGAAGGGCGCCATCTACTGGCATTTCAAAAATAAAGAGGACATCTTGCTGCATATTGTGAAACGCCACTGCGGCCTCGTCTTGCAGGATGCGGTGAATTCCCTCGCCGATTCCCAGTCGGACGACACCCTCTACTCATTTTACGAAATGGTACTTAACCGTCCGATCTCAGATGAATGTTATGTCAAACTCTATCGCCTGCTTCGTGAAAATCACAAATGGCCGGAAGAAATAAGGACGGCCATCTTCAAAATGTTTGACGACGTGCTGTACCATGAACGCAGCATCGTGACCGATTACATCTCCAGAGCCCAGGAGAGCGGAATGATGCGCGGGGATATCGAGGCGGAGAAGGTCGCCGTCGTCATTACCTCCATCTTCAACGGACTCGGCATGCTTCAGACAAACAGCAGGCTGCCGGACGAATTCCTCAAATATAACAAATTGCTCTTTGATTCGTTTTCCCGAACGTTGGCATCTTTGAAGTTATAAGGAAGCGCCGTACAAAAAAAATAAAATCGTCTTCCGGCGTTATACGCCGCCCCGTGGCCCGCCGTCCGGGGAAGACGAATAATTAAGAGCGCCTTATGCGCTCATAACGGTGAAATAAGGGTATAATTTCTCCTGGTTCAGCAGATTTTTATCAAGGAGGTGTCTCCGTTCCTATGCCATCGGGAGAACTCGACAACGCGCGTCCGGCGGGACCGCGCCTTTATGACTATATAATCATTCTCGTCACCGTCACGATCTGGGGCGGCAGCTTCGCCTCGACAAAATACGCGCTCGCGCAGGCGGAGCCCTCGCTGATCCTGCTGCTGCGCTTCCTCTTCGGTATCCCCGTGCTCGCCGCCGGCTGTCTCTTTGAAAAGAGCCTGCGGCTGCCAACCAAAGAGGAGGCGGTCATACTGCTCCTCATCGGCTTTCAGGGCATCTTCTTCCACCAGGGGATACAGGCCGTGGCGATGAAGACCGCCGGCGCGGGCAACGCGAACTGGATGATGGTCGCCTCTCCCGCGATCGTTGCGGTGCTCGGGCGAGTCTTCCTCGGGGAAAAAATCTCGCGCGCCGGCGTGCTCGGTCTCATCCTCTCCGCCGCCGGCGTCATGATGGTGCTCGCCTGGGGAACGGTGAAAGAGACCGCCGAAACCGGCTCCTTCGGCACCGTGGGCGACTACATCATCCTGCTCTCCGTGCTCAACTGGGCCGTATTCCTCGTCATCTCGCGTAAATTCCTCAAAGCAAAAATGTCTCCCGCCTTCTCCATCTTCTGGGAGATGATTTTTGCCTTCCTCTACGCGCTCGCCACCAGCTTCATCGTGGGCACCGATTTCTCCCAGATACCCACCTTCACCGTACAGACCTGGCTCTCGATAATCTTCCTCGGCGCGCTCTCCTCGGCCTTCGCCTACCTGCTCTGGTACCAGGCCCTCGCCGTGATGCCCGTCGCGAAACTCATCGTCTTCCAGTTCCTCCAGCCCGTCGCGGGCATGGTCATCTCCTACTTCCTCATCGGCGAACGCTACACCCTCTGGCTCCTGCTCGGCGCGGCGATGATCATGAGCGGCATCTGGCTGGTAAATAAAAAATAGCCGCCGCCCCACATTACAACAAAAAAGGCCGTCGGAGGCGGCATATCCCATCCAAAGCTTAAGCGGGCGCCCTCTCCTCGACGCCGCCGTTCTCTCTCCTGACCGCCCGGTGCCTGCGCACCTTTATCAGGCTGGCGCATCTGTTGTCACACCACTTTCTCGTATGGTTCTTGCTGTCGTCGTAGAAAATCCAGTCACACTCCGGGTTACCGCACTTCTTGACGCGGCCCGGCGGCAACTCCGCCGCCAAACGCGCAAACGAGAGCGCCACCTGGCACGCGACCCAAGTAAGATCATCCGTTCGCTGAACCGTCCGCAAAAGATAACGGCCCTCCCGGCAGACGATCATCTTATGCGACCTCTCCCTTGCCAGCACCTCGTTTAATTTATCAACATCAGACGGCTCCATCGTCCCCTTTACGCAGAACTTTACCGCCATCTGAAACATATCCTCACGAAACCGCAGAAGATCGTCAATATCACTCGCCGATGCCATAATCTCCGGCAGCTCCCACCGGCGGCAAAAAGACGCCAGCCACTCCATATCCCTCATCGGGTCTTTGAACGGCTTATGCGTAGCCTGCCAGCGGCTGTTTATAAAATCCAGGCAAAGAAAATCCATCCTCTATCCCTCCACTCGACATTACCATTAGTAACTAATAAAAATATTATTGACAGTTACATATGTATCGCATATTATTAAACCGCATTGTAACTATTATTATAGCATTATAAACGTTACATACTAAAAAAGGGGAAATCTGCCTTGAAGGACAAACTCACCGGCTCCATTATGCTGATCACCGCGACCTTAATTTGGGGAACGTCCCTGACGGCGCAAAGCATCGCCGCCAGCCATACCGGCCCCTTCACATTCAACGCCTCAAGGTTCCTGCTCGGCGGGATGGTGCTGCTGCCAATCCTCCTGATTAAAAAACCTGCCGTCAGCGTCCCTCCATCTGTTCCCCGCCGGAGCCGCCTCCTGATCTTTGGCGGGATTATATGCGGAGGGATCGTCTTCATCACGGCGTCGCTGCAGCAAATCGGCATCGCCGGCACAACGGCGGGGAAGGCCGGCTTCATCACCTCCCTGTATATCGTCATCGTACCGGCCCTGGGGCTGTTCTTCGGCAGAGCGCTCCCTCTTCGGACTTGGGGGTGCATCATTCTTGCCATCGCCGGAATGTATCTCCTCTGCGTCAATGAGCGTTTCCTCTTTGGATTCGGCGATGCCTTGATCCTACTCTGCGCCTTTTCCACCGCCGTCCATATCCTTGCCATAGACTATTTTTCCTCACGGGTCGACTGTGTCAGGCTTTCATGCCTGCAGTTCTTCGTCTGCGGCATTCTGAGCCTAATCGCCGCGTTTATAGTGGAAAACCCGCTCCGGCAGTCAGCAGCCGTCAGCGTCGGCGCTGTCTTATACACCGGGATATTCTCCTGCGGCATCGCCTATACGCTGCAGGCGCTGGGACAAAAAAACGTCCAGCCCGCTGCGACTGCGCTGATCTTGAGCTTTGAATCGGTATTTTCCGTTCTTGCCGGGTGGATCGTACTTGGAGAAAGATTAAACGCCAGAGAAATTTCCGGCTGTTTAATGATGTTCGCCGCCATCACCGCCTCGCAAATACCGAATATCAACGCCGTCAAAGAGAAAATCAGAGAAACGTCACCGTGAGTATTTACGGGGCGGCGAACGCCGCGAACGTGCAAAAAGCGGCGCGGGGACCGTGCCGCCGCTCCCTTTGTTGACAACCTCCGCACCTGATGCTATCGTTGAAAAAACGAATTACACAAGGGGTGCCTGTTTGACCGCATTGTAAGGGAGACTAAACCGCATAAGGGGACTGCGTAAACGGTGTTTTTATACCGTCTTATGTTGGTATGCGGTTTTGCTTCATACAGGGCGGTGACGGGCTCACCTGCAAACGGCACCTCACCGGGCACCGTTTTGGCTGTACCTTTTGTTACGTATGGGCAAAGTCTCCCGTAAGTCTACCCCTCCACGCCCGATAAAATCGTAAAAAACTGAGACGCTGTCCGCCGCAGAGTGACACCAGCGGCATATGATTGATAATGGAGGAAACGACAAAATGATATACAGAAGAGAAGAGGAAAGAGACCACGCCGAGGTCTGCCGTGTAGTGGAAAGGGCCTTTGAAAACGCCGAGCACCACGACGGCACCGAACATGAGCTTGTAGCGCGGCTCAGAAAAAGCGGCGCTTTCGTACCCGAACTTTCGCTTGTCGCGGAAGAAGAGGGACGGATCGTCGGCCACATCATGTTTACCAGGATCGGCCTCGGAGAGGCCCGCGCGCTGGCGCTGGCGCCGCTCTCGGTCCTGCCGGAGTTCCAGCGGCGCGGCGTCGGTTCGCGGCTCATGGCGGAGGGACACCGGATCGCCAAAGAGCTCGGCTACGAATTTTCCGTCGTCCTGGGAAGCGAAAGCTACTATCCGCGCGCCGGATACCGCCCGGCGTCGGAGTTTGCCATCAAAGCGCCCTTCGACGTGCCGGAGGCAAACTTCATGGCTCTGCCTCTGCGCGAAGGGCTCCCCGCGCCCAAGGCGACGGTGGAATACGCGGAAGAATTTTTCGCGTAAGAGAGCATAAGGGCAAAGGAGACGCGCACTGGCGGCGCGCCTCTTTTGCTTTCCTTAGAAATTCACTTCGTCAGGCCGCCGTGGTTCTGAGGCGGCCACATATAGGCGGGTACCGCCTATCTCTCCCTTTTGCCCATTATCAGCAGGCAGGGAAGCATGGCCAGCAGCGCGAGCGCGCCGGCGCCGATTCCGTTGCAGCCGCCTGAGCCGCCGCTGTGGACCACCGTCGCCGCCATCACCTTCACCTCGCAGGAGGCGCTGTACGCGCCATCCTCGGTGACCGCCGTTATCACGCAGGTTCCTTCGCCTTTAGCGGTGACCGTTCCATCTTTGTCCACCGTGGCAACCGACTCTTTGCTGCTGCTCCAGGTCAGCGGCTGTTCGGCCATCCCCCGGAAAGCGGCGGATATCTTTTCCGTCACGCCCCTGCTGACCGTCATTGCGACGGGTGTGAGGATCAAAGCGGGCTTCTGCGGCGCCTCTTTTACCGTCACATCACAGGAGGCGCTGTAACTGCCGTCTTTGGTGGCCGCCGTTATCACGCAGTTTCCTTCGCTTACGGCGATCACCGTTCCGTCCTGCTCCACCGTGGCGACCGACTCATTATCGCTGCTCCAGGTCAGCGGCTGTTCGGCTATACCATGGAAGACAGCCTTTATCTTTTCCGTCATTCCCATGCCTATCGTCATCGCCTCCGGCGTGAGGGCCAAACGGGGCTTCTGCGGCGCCTCTTTCACCGTCACATCACAGGAGGCGCTGTAACTGTTGTCTTCGGTGACCACCGTTATCACGCATGTCCCTTCGCTTACGGCGGTCACCGTTCCGTCTTGCTCCACCGTGGCGACCGACTTTTTGCTGCTGCTCCAGGTCAGCGGCTGTTCGGTTATATCCTGGAAGGTAGCTCTTATCTTTTCCGTCATTCCATTGCTGACCGTTATTGCCGCGGGCGTGAGGATCAGAGCAGGCTTCTGCGGCACCTCTTTTACCGTCACATCGCAGGAGGCTCTGTAACTGTTGTCTTCGGTGACCGCCGTTATCACGCAGTTTCCTTTGCTTACAGCGCTCACCGTTCCGTCCTGCCCCACCGTGGCGACCGACTTTTTACTGCTGCTCCAGGTCAGCGGCTGTTCGACTATGCCATGGAAGGCGGCCTTTATCTTTTCCGTCATTCCCATGCCTATCGTCATCGCCTCCGGCGTGAGGGCCAAACGGGGCTTCTGCGGCGCCTCTTTCACCGTCACATCACAGGAGGCGCTGTAACTGTTGTCTTCGGTGACCACCGTTATCACGCATGTCCCTTCGCTTACGGCGGTAACCTTACCATCTTTGTCCAC
>NZ_JAJBUX010000050.1 GCF_020860125.1 Cloacibacillus sp.
GGGAGACGGTGCCGTCCTTCGCCATTTCGTAGGCCGTGACGCCGGTTATCGCGATGTCGGGATAGCTTTCGACGGAGACGGAGGCCGCGCGCGCGACGTTTGCCGCCTGTGCGCTCACCGTGCCGAAGAAGTCCTGCGGGTCGTAGCTCCCGACCAGCACATAGCCGTGGTCGTTGTCGGCGCTGAGCTGCTCGCCGTCATAGGATATCACCGCGTGCAGCCAGCCGAGGCCGGTCTCCGTGGGGGCCGTCCAGCCTTTAAGAACGGCATAGTCCCAGTTGTCCCCGCTATCCTCCGAATTCCCGGTGCGTCCGCTTATACTCTTGATGGCCGCCGGATTGCCGCCGGTTATCTCTTCACAGCCGCCGTCCGTGGCCGGGTTCGCGGCGGGATAGTTTGTCCCTCCCTCTGTCCAGGGCTGGTAGTAGAATCTGACCTTGACCTCTCTTGTGTTAACGAAGCTGTAGTTTATCACGCGCAGCCTCAGGTTGTATTTCTGGCCGCATTCGAGCAGTTTTGTCGCCGTGCCCTGATAGGCTCCCGTAGTGACCGGCGCGCCGTTATCCACCCTTTCAAAGCTCAGGCCGCGCATCTGATGGCTCGTGTTCGGGTTGTCGTTTTCGGCGAGGTAGTAGACCATGCTCTCTAAATTTTGTCCCGCGGATTTATTCTTTATGTCGTTGTTCCAGCGGAAGGGCAGCAGCAGCCCCGGGTCGGCGTAGGTCTCATAGGGGCTGCCCGGCCCCCATATCTTGCTTTGGAATGATTCAAGCTCCGGCACGGCGTAGCCGACGCAGAAGGCCCCGTCGTCCTGCGTGAAGTAGGCGGCGTCCGACTTGAACTGCATGTCGGCGGCGCTCCAGTTATCGGTGTACATCGTATAGCTGCGCGCGCCGGGCCAGGCCATCGTCATGCCGTACATTTCCGAGGCGTTGGTGGTGGTTGTCGAGTCCGTTGTATAGGTATAGTCTCCCTCAAGGTCGACTTTTATGGTAATTTCTCTCAGCAGCAGATGCTTTCCTACCGTGGGGTGTATATAGGTATGCGCGCCGACCGTCCCGCGGACGCTATTCAAATCGGTGTCGCTTGACGAGGCGGAGGCGTCCAGGTGGAACTCGCTCGCGTCGAGGTTGCCGATGACGTTGCCGGAGCCGGTTACGAATACCTCGCCGTTGACGTCGGCCAGGGGATCATTCTTATTTATGGATATTTTCTTATCCCTGCCCTGCGGGTATCCCGTTATGTCTATGAGCCGCTTGGGATAGGTGAAAAGGTTGTAGTTGTCGTGCAGCGGCTCGTACCACGAGACGCTCCTCCCCGGCGTCGGAGTGAATGTCGAGGCCGTCTCCGTGGGGACGATATACTGGATGTAGTTCTGCGCCTTGTATTCGGCGCCCTTGTCGTCGGAGACCGTCACATACCTCCTGCTCTCCGGGAAGATGACCGGATAGCGGCAGATGTTGTAATCGTTGGCCCGGTAATAGAGCTGGTCGTCCCGGTCTGCCTTGTAGGAGAAGGTGCCGTTAAGGGTCGAGGAATATCCGGCCGTATGCGCGTCTACCCATTCGCCGCCGCCCTCTATGGCGAAATCGATCAGCGGGTCTTCATTGGCGTAGCTTTCCGTGCGGTGGAATACCGCATCCATCAGGGTGCCTCTGTGCGAAGCCTCCGCTCCCACGGAAGCGCCGAATTTCCCGTCGTTTGCCGTCGTAGTGGACGAGGATTTCCCCCACTCTTTGTTAAGCTGCATGCCGGTGTAATAGCCCTCGGTGTCGAATACGGCGAAGGAGTCTAGCGTCACCTTGCCGTCCTCCTCGGCATAACCCGACAGCGCGCTGCCGGCGGCGCGTACGCGGTCCCAGTGCTTCGGCGGCGCCTGCGTCACCATAAAGAGCTCGATGTTGTCCTCCACCGTGACGACGGTCGGCGCGCCGACGATGAGGCTCTCATCATAAAGGTCGACGGCCTGCACTATCGGTCCCATGTTGCCCTGCATCATCACGCCCTGATACCAGCCCTTGCCCTCCAGCTGCAGGCTGCCTGCGTACCAGGAGAAGACGCCCACGTCGACATTGCCTTTGCCGCCCATGTGTCCCACCGCGATCTGCGAACATCTTATTGAGGAGTTATTAACTTTCGGCTCGAAAAAGCGGCCGGTGCAGAGCGAATGGTGGATATAGTTAAAGTCAAGGCTCCAGCCAATCCCGTCATCGTGCAGGTTATATCCATACTGCGCCCCGGCCCCCGTTACGTCGGCGCCCTTTTGGAGGTTCCAATCATTGACATACAGTTTGAGCTGGAATTCGCTGTCTTCTGTAAAATCAGGGAGCGTCCAGACCAGCTCGCCCAATCCGTCGCCGTCAAGATCGGCTATCGCGGCATTTACAGACGGAAAGGATGTAGTAGTAGGACTCATTATAGCGACACCTGTAGGAGCTGAATCGACTGTTTTGGCAAAGGCGCCGCCTTTCCATTGATATACGTTGATTTTTATCATATAGGCCCAAACCGTTCCACTGTCAGGAACTGGGGTCAGCAGCGCCAGCTCGTCGCGCCCGTCTCCGTTTATGTCTCCGGTCGCCAAACCAACGTAGCAGAGTGAGGGATATATTTTGGTATCTTCAGTGTATATCTGCGAGAAGGCAAATCCGCCGTCGTTGTTGGTCTTGATCTTATATACTTCTAGCTTGCCGTTATTTATGTTATTTAGATCGTCCGTACCACTGGGAAAATAAATCGCTGCCTCAGCTTCGCCGTCCCCGTCAAAATCCCCAAGCGCCATACGGTAACCGATTCCAGTGGTAAAATACATTGAGCGAATGCCTACAGCCGTGCCGCCGCCGTTAACATAGTAATATTTAGGCGCTTCCGCCGAGCTGTTTTTACTTTTTTCATAGAGAGATTTACCGTCGACGAGCAGCAGGCGCGTGTAGACCTCGCCGTCGCCCGCCGTGGTGCAGAATGAGAGCAGATAGTCGGCGTATCCGTCGCCGTTCCAGTCGAAGGCCGCGATATCATGCGCCGTACCCATGTTCAACGCGATTTCTACACCATAGTAATTAGAGAATGCATAGGTCGGGACCACGTCGGGTATTTTTATTGGCTTGGACATCTCGTCGCCCTCGCGCACGGAGAGGTAAAGTTCGTTTGTGCCGCCGTCGTGGCGTACGAGGTATGAGTTGACGAGAAGGTTTTTCCTCACCATGACCGATGTGTCGCCGCAGAGGTCGGGCGAGAGCGCGACCTCGCTTGAGATGTATCCCTCAGCGGAGGCCGAGGCGAATACGTAGTTGGAATTGTTGTCCGCCCCCATTGAGGAGGCATAGAGCGTCCGTAGTTCGTTGGCTACGCTCATGTCTCTGGTCATAACGTCGTTGGTTTTCGCGGTAAAGACAAAGTTGTTGATATTCCAGTCCCCTCCCCTGTAGGTTATGGCCAGCCTCTGCTTGGGGACCAGGCGCGCGTTCTTTATGACGTCCAGCGGATCGTTCGCCACCGATTCCGGAATGCCGGTCGGGTCGGCGTCGGCTCTTAAAAGGCTATACCCCCCCGTATATAGCCGCCGCCGTGGCCACGATAAAGAGGGCCGTTAAAAGGCCTCTGCCGAGAAATTTTTTGCGCAGTTCGTCAAAACGCATCACGCCACTTCCTCCCATAAGTTTCCGTTGAGTTTTTTATTCTTTTTACTTTGTGCGATCGTTTCTTGATTATATCAGAAAATAGGTAAAATTACGCATCTATTGTAAAAATAAGAGAAACGGCAGTGCCAAATACACGCAGTTTTTTCAATGGACAGCGCGGCGGCGCGTGGCACGGTGAAAACAAAATCAACCCCGCCGGGCTCCGGCTCGAAGGCCGGAGCGATAAAACAAAGACAAAAGGCAGCCTAACGTCGATAGCTGAAAGGTAAATTACGGTTTAGCTTTTGACTTTGCCCTCAAAGGCGCCCTCTTTTGAGGGAGCTCCCCGCGAAGCGGGGTGAGGGAGAGTTGACCTTAGGTTCTTCCGCGGCTTTTGCCGCGGACTCTGTTTGGCGCGGAAACCGCGCCAAACAGAGCAACACTCCTTCCGTCTCGCCGCAAAAGCGGCGGCGATCCACCTCCCTCAGAGAGGGAGGCTTTAAGAAAAAACCGCTGTTTATCATCGATATGGTAAAAGCTAAATCGCTATCTATCTCTTTTCCCGCCCGAAGGAAATCGGCGTTTAGAAGTGCGAGTTGCTAAATAAAATGGGGTCCCCGATACCGGAACCGTATCTTCATACGGTGAGGATTCGGGGCCCCCGTTTTATGACGCAAATCGTGCTTATAAACGCCGATTTTGCCGATTTTATTTTTGTATTTCTTTCAGCGCCACATTATTGAGCTTTTCGTAGTAGAGCCCGAGCGAGCCGTGGTCCTTGGTCTCGTGCCCCTCGTTCGCTAGGGCGATCATCATCTCTATGACCTGCCCCGAGAGAGGGACGGAGCAGCTGACGGCGCGGCTGGTCTCGAGGACGTTCCAAAGGTCTTTGATGTGGAGGTTGATGCGGAAGCCGGGGTCGTAGCGGCCTTCGAACATTCTCGGCGCTTTGTCCTCAAGGCACTGGCTGCCGGCGAGCCCTTTGCGGATGGCCTCGAATACTCTGCGCGGTTCGACGCCCGCCTTTTTGGCGAAGGCCATGCCCTCGGCGACGGCGGAGATGTTGATGCCTACGATCATCTGGTTTACAAGTTTGGTGATCTGCCCCGCGCCGCTCTCCCCCACGAGGGTGACGGCGGCGCCCATCTTTTCAAGTATGGGACGGGCCTTTTCAAAGGCGGCGGCGCTGCCGCCGACCATGATCGCCAGGGTCCCCTGTTCCGCCTTTTCCTGGCCGCCGCTGACGGGGGCGTCGAGCATCTCCGCGCCCCTCTCTCTGAGGAGCGCGTCAAGTTCGCGGCTGGCGATCGGAGAGATGGAGCTCATGTCCACCACTATCTGTCCGGCACGGATGCCCTTTAAGAGGCCGTTTTCACCGGCGGTCACTTCGCGCACCTGCGGCGAGTTGGGAAGCATCGTCACGATAAATGTTCCGGCCTTTTCCGCGGTTTCGGCGGGCGTCGCCGCGCTCTCCGCGCCGCAGGCGCGCAGTTCCTCCACCGCCTGCCGGTTCACGTCGCAGACCACGACGGCATATCCCGCTTTGATAAGGTTTTTCGCCATCGGCCTGCCCATTATTCCCAAACCGATAAATCCTATTTTGTCCATCTGTATGACCTCCGTCCGTTGTTCTCTGTTTTTTTTGCCGTTAGTATCCCTTTTTCCTGTCGACGACGTTTTCCAGCCTCTCGCCGGCCTCGAGGCGGCGCAGGTTTTCAAAGACGATGTCGAAGGTGCGGTGGATGTAGTTATCCTCGTCGTCGCAGCCCATATGGGGCGACATGGTGAGGTTGGGGGCTGACCAGAGCGGCGATTCCACGGGAAGCGGTTCCTGCTCGAAGACGTCGAGCACCGCACCCGACAGGTGCCCCGATTTGAGGCTCGCGACGAGGGCCTCGCTGTCGACGATCCTTCCGCGGCTGATGTTTATAAAGCCCGCCCCCTCTTTCATCGCGGCGAACTCTTTTTCCCCGATGAAGCGGTATGTATCTTTGGTGGAGGGCAGGGTGACGACGACGTAGTCCGCGGAGCCGAGGGCCTCGTTCAGCCGCGAGGGCGGCAGTATCTCGTCGAGGTTCTCCCTCGGCGAGGTGTCGATGTCCACCCCGACGGTGTTAAGCCCCAGCCGTTTGGCCGCCAGGGCGACGGCGCTTCCCTGTTTGCCCGCGCCGAGTATGGCCGCCTTGGAGCCGCGGATGACGGAGACGAAGTGCGCGTCCCATTTGCGTTTCTGCTGCGCGCCTGCGAGCCGCGGCATGTGGTTCGCGAGCATGAGCAGCGCCATCATCGCGTATTCGCAGGTCTTGGGCGCGTGCGCCCCGCGGTTGTTGGTGAGGACGCATCCCTCCGGCAGCCAGTCAAGCGGCAGGAGGTGTTCTATGCCCGCGCCGATTATGTGTATCCATTTGAGGTTCGGCGCGAGGGCCGCGACCTCCGCGAGTGGAAACATGTAACCGACAAGGATGTCGGCGTTCACGATGTCGCGGCGGAATTTTTCGTAGTCTTCCGAGTTCCAGCTCGGGTCGTTTTCAAAGCTCGTGCTGGTGCGGGTGATGGAGATCTCCACTTTGCCGCGGAATTCGGGGAATCTTTCCAGCGCCGCCTCAATGCGTTCCGGGGTCATGCGGAAAACTTTGAGGCTGTCCTCCGCGGTGAGTACCATGATCTTCAATTTGTTCTGCATTAGACTGACCTCCTAGTATTCTCTGCCGGTATCCACAAGGTTTTCCAGCGGTTTGCCCTCAAGGTAGCTGCGGACGTTGCGCATGAGGATGTCAAGGCAGCGCGGCATGTAGTTGAGGGGATCGTCCGATGAGACGTGCGGCGTCATGATGAGGTTGGGCGCGGTCCAGAGCGGCGATTCGTCCTCCAGCGGCTCGTGGTCGAATACGTCGAGTATCGCGCCCGCGATCTCTCCCGCGCGCAGAGCGCGGTCAAGCGCGTCGGCGTCAAGCAGCTGCCCGCGCGCGACGTTGAGCAGGGAGGCGCTCTTCGGCATCAATTTAAGCTCCCTTTCGCCGATTATACGGTAGGTGGCCTTCGTAAGCGGCGCGGCGATGGCGAGGATGTCCACGTCCTTCAGCGCCTCGTCAAGTCTGTCGGGAGTCAGCACTTCGTCGCACTCGGGGTGGCTTGTGCGCTGCGGGTCGATGCCCGTCACCCTCATACCAAGGCGCCTGCCCTGCCTGGCGACCTCGCCGCCCTGGCAGCCCACGCCGATGACGACGAGTTTCCGTCCCTTTATGACGCTCGTAAAGGTCCGCTCCCATCTGCCGTTTCTCTGGGCCGTAAAGAGCCTGGGGATGGCGGAGTTGAGCATGCCGAGGTAGGTGGCGAAGCTCTCCCCCGATTTCGGCTGGTGCACGCCGCGGCTGTTCGTCAGCTGCAGCCCCTCCGGGACCCAGGTGAAGGGGGTTATCTGTTCCACCCCCGAGCTGTTGAAGTGTATCCATTTGAGTTCCGGCGCGTAGCCGCGAATATTCTCCGTGGGAAAGGTGTAGCCCATGAGCACGTCGGCCTCTTTCATGTGCTCGTAGTAGGATTTGAGGTCGTCTTCCGTCCAGCGGTCGTAGTCGTACTCGCTGCTGCCCATCGTTATTTCAAATTTGTCGGCGATGTCCGCGTTTCTCGCAACCGCCTCTTTCACCTGCTCCTCGGTCGCCTGATAGACCTGGGCCTGGTGGCGGTTGTTCATGATGTGTATCCGCAGTTTTTTCATCTCTTTTATACCCTCTTAGAATTCCCGCGAGATGTCGACGATGTTTTTCATGGGACGTCCCGCCAGCTCGTTGCGCAGGTTCTCAATGGTGAGGTCGAGGGTCAGCGGGATGTAGTTGACAAGGTCGTCGGAAGATACGTGCGGCGTTATTATCAGGTTCGGGGTCGTCCAGAGCGGCGAATCGTCGGGAAGCGGCTCGGTGTGGAATACGTCGAGCACCGCGCCGGAGAGTTCGCCCTTCCTCAGTTTTTCGTCGAGCGCCGCCTCGTCGAGCAGCGGCCCGCGCGAGACGTTGATGAGCCCCGCGCGCTT
Source organism: Cloacibacillus sp. (assembly GCF_020860125.1). Classification (NCBI taxonomy): domain Bacteria; kingdom Thermotogati; phylum Synergistota; class Synergistia; order Synergistales; family Synergistaceae; genus Cloacibacillus; species Cloacibacillus sp. The sequence goes on from NZ_JAJBUX010000050.1 coordinate 7,651, forward strand.
CGGCAGCCAGCCGAGGCGCTCCCTGTTGATGATCCCCTTTGTCTCTTTGGTGAGCGGCGCGGTGATGGCAAGGAAGTCCGCGTCTTTGAAGGCATCCTGCATCTCATCCATCCCCACGACTCTGTCGCAGTACGGATGTTCCTTACAGTAGGGGTCTACACCGGTTACATATAGCCCCATTTCCTTGGCGCGCCTTGCCATCTCGCCACCCTGGTTTCCTACGCCGAAGACAACAAGTTTTTTGCCCTTGATGACCGTGGTGAAGACTCTGTCCCATTTGTGATTGCGCTGAGCGGTCATGAGGCGCGGCATGGCCGAGTTCAGCATACCGAGGAATGTTGCGAATGATTCTCCTGATTTGGGAAGGTGTACGCCTCTGTTGTTTATAAGTTTCATCCCTTCGGGGACCCAGGTGAAGGGAGAGACATGTTCCACTCCGGAGCTGATGAAGTGTATCCATCTGAGCTGCGGGGCGTAGGAAGCGATGTTTTCTGTCGGGAAGCTGTACCCGACAAGGATGTCCGCCGTCTTCATGTATTCGTAGTATTCGCGGAAATCCTCTTCCGACCATTTTTCAAGTTCGTCGTAGCCGCTGCTGCCGATCGTTACGCAAAGCCTGTCGGCAAGGTCTGCGTTCCTCGCGAGCAGGTCGTCCACCTGCCTCTGGTTGGCGATGAACACTTCGACGGAATGTCTGCTGTTTTCAATGTGGATGTGGATTTTGTTGTCTCTCAAGATCGTTACCTCCTATTTGTGGTCAGCGGGATTTGCGCCGTTAGGCGGCCTTCGCCATTGCCATCCTGTATATTTTTCTGATGATCGGGAATACCCAGATGAGGATGGCGACCGCCGCCAGAGAGCCCGCGATGGGGCGGTTGAAGAAGTCCATGAAGTTGCCGTTGGACTTGACCATCGAGATGATGAAGTTTTTCTCCAGCAGGTTGCCGAGAACTATCGCCAGCAGCATCGGCGAGATGGGGAAATCGTTCTCTTCCATGATGTAGCCGAGGAGTCCGAAAACGAGCATTATCGCGACGCCGAAGAGGCTGTTGTTGATGGAGAAGGCGCCGACGATGCAGAAGACCAGGATCACCGGCAGCAGCATGAAGGGAGGTATGCGCAGGATGTGGCGGAAGGTCTTGATCGAGAAGTATCCGAGGATCAGCATGAATACGTTGGCGATCGCAAAGCAGATGAATATGCTGTATATGACCTCGGGATGGTGCAGGAAGGTCGTCGGCCCCGGCTTAAGGTCCTTGATGTAGAGGATGCCGATGACCATCGCGGTGGTGACGTCTCCCGGGATGCCGAAAACGAAGGCCGGTATCCAGGCGGAGGCGAGGGCCGAGTTGTTGGCGGAGGTGCTTTCAATGATGCCCTCCATGTGGCCGGTGCCGAATTTTTCCGGGGTCTTGGAGAATTTTTTGCTGATCGCGTAGGCCAGCCAGGCCGCGATGTCCGCCCCCGCTCCTGGAAGAGCGCCGACGACGACGCCGATCGCGTTGCCGCGCAGGAAATTGGGGATGTGTTCGCGCCATACTTTGAATATGCCCTTGTATATGTTGCCTATCCTGCCGTTATAGGCCGCGGCGGGAGGCGTGGTGGAGCTGACGCGGCGCATGATCTCCGAGACCACGAAGAGGCCGATGAGAACGGGGATCACGTGGATTCCCGCGAGCAGTTCCGTGCTGCCGAAGGTGAAGCGCGGCTGTCCCGTTATCGAGTCATAGCCGATAGTGGTGATAAAGAGTCCGAGGAAGAGCGAGGCGATGCCCTTCACTTTGTCCTGCGAGGTCATGAAGGTGGCGCATGTCAGTCCCAGGCAGGCGAGCCAGAAGTATTCGTAGGTGCTGAAGTTGAGCGCGACCTCCGCGAGGAGCGGGGCTGCGCAGACGAGCACGACGAGGCCGAAGAGTCCGCCTATCGCGGAGAAGAAGCAGTTTGCCCCGAGGACCATTTCAGCCTTGCCCTGCTGCGTCAGTTTATAGGAGTCGTCGGTATAGGCTCCCGAGGCGGGCGTGCCAGGTATTCTCAGCAGAGTCCCGGGGATGTCTCCCGCAAAGACCGCCATCGCGTCGCAGGCGATGATCGCGGCCAGCGCGGGAACGGGGTCGAGGAAGATGGCGATCGGCATGATAAGCGAGACCGCCATGACCGCCGTCAGTCCGGGAATGGCCCCGATGATGATGCCGTAGAAGGATGAGGCAAGCATAACCAGCAGAACTTCCGGCTTAAAGACGATATTCACAGCCTGAATAAGAGTGTCCAGCATAACGTTAATTCTCCTTCTCTTATACTATAGCTATAGTCCCAGGAATCCTGCGGGAAGCGGAACCAGCATTATTTTTGAAAAGAATATGTAGATCAGTATGGAGCTTACGACAGCCACGACGAGGGAAGATTTTAGTTTCCTGCGCAGCCACCAGATGGTGAAGGTCAGCATTATGACGACGGTCGGCATAAAGCCGAGTGTGTCGGAGACAAGCATGTAGAAGATGAGGTTTGCCGGTATGAGGCAGATGTTCGCCACCAGCCGCGGGGATTTCGTCCATTCACCGAGCACCAGCAGACGGTCCCTCTTTTTGATACCTCTCACGAGGAGGATGATACCGCATCCGAGGGTGAATATGGCCGCCGTGGCGGGAAAGAAACCCGAGCCATAGTTTTGTCCGGGCAGGGTGGGAAGAGACCGCGCGTAAACCAAGACAAACAAAGAGAAACAAATTAACACCGCTCCAAATATTCTATCACTGATTTTCATCGAAATCCCTTCCCTTTCCCATACCTGTTGTTAGATCATTTACGTTTCAGCTTTTAGCGGTCCGTGCGTGCCGCTGTTTTTGATATCCGCCGCTTCGCGACTATTTCGCGATACCGACGGACTTCATGACTTTACCGTAGTTTTCGTCCATCTGTTTGAGGAATTCTTTGAATTCGTCGGGGCCGAGGAACTGGAGGTTTTTGCCCGCCTTCTTCATCGTATCCTGGAACTCTTTCGTTTCCCAAACCTTCTTGATGGCGTCGCCGAGGTTCTTCTTCATTTCGTCGGATATGCCCGCGGGCGCCGCGATGCCGCTCCATGAATCAAGCAGCCAGTCGGAGCCGGTGGCCTCTTTCAGTGTAGGTATGTTCGGCCAGTCTATGTGGCGTGTTTTGGAGACCACCGCCAGCGGACGCACTTTCTTCGCGGTAACAAGGGGATCGGCCTCGTTGGGGGTGCAGACTACGAAATCAAGTCCGCCCGCCGCAAGATCCTGGAGCGAGGGGGCAGCACCATCGTTGGGGACCCAGACGACGTCGCTGGCCTTAAGCCCTTCGGCCTGGAGCATGCCGGCGGTGCAGAGATGCCACATGCCGCCCTGGGATGAGCCGGATGCTTTGAGTTTACCGGGGTTCTTTTTGATCGCCGCGACAAGATCCTTCATGTTCTTATAGGGGGATTTTTCATTGACGATGACGCTGCCGCCCATGGAGACGATGAGGGCGATCGGGGTCAGGTCTTTGTAAGTCAGGTCTGTGAGGCCGGCCCAGTGCATCATGTTGAGCTCGCATTCGATGTCGCCGATGGTGTATCCGTCGGGAGTGCCCTTAGCGATGGCGGTGTGTCCGACAACGCCCTGTCCGCCGGTGCGGTTGATGCAGTTGACGCGAACGCCGAGGATATCGCTCATGATCTTGGCTACGAGGCGCGCGTTGAAGTCGGTGCCGCCGCCGGTGGCAAAGGGAATGAGCATCGTGAAGGGCTTTTCCTTCGGCCAGGCCGCTGCCGCGGACGCGGTGTTCGCGCCACTGAGAGAGAGTGCGCACACCATAAGCGCGACAACCAGAATACTTACTTTTTTAAACATCTTATTTCCTCCTTTTATTTTTTTGGGAATGCTGCTTCCCATAACGCACAAAAAATATCTTTATTTAAGGTGTCTGGCGAGATGCTGTTCCGAAAAAAATCCCGCCTTCTGCGTGTCCCTATCTTTTATCGCGGAGAGTATCTTGTGGTGGGACTCGATGGTGGAGCCGAGCAGTCCGAGATCCTCCTTGTACCTGCGCCACATGTGGACGTCGGCCTTCGCAAGAAGTCCCTTGGTTATAGAGATTATATCCTCGTTATTTGTGGCTTCCGCGATGCCCAGATGGAAGGCGGCGTCAAGGTCAAGGAAATGCTGCACGTCGTTTGCCTTAAGGGCCTTCTGGGAATCGGCGATCAGCCCTTCAAGCTTTTTTATCTGTTCCGGCTCCGCGCGGCGCGCGGCCATCACCGCCACGGAGGGTTCGAGCGCCATCCTCGCCTCCAGCGCCTCAAAGGAGCCGTTGACATTTTCGGTATCCTCAAGGAATTTTTCCAAAATACCGCGCGGCGCGGATTTCCCGGATAGTGCGCTGTAACTGACGAAGGTACCTTCGCCGGGGATACGCTGGATGACATTCATGATCTCCAGCGCCGAGAGCGCCTCGCGCACGGAACTTCTGCTGATGTCGGTCTGCTTGACGATCTCAAATTCATTGGGGAGTTTGTCACCGGGCTTCAGCGTACCCTCTTCGATGAGCTCGACAATTCTCTTGACGATGATCGCAGGCTTTTTCGTTGAATCTTGCTTGCTGAAGAAGTCTCCCATGTGAATTCCCTCCCTTTATCGTATTATGTCTTTTGTTATATGTATGACATAGATTATTATG
>NZ_JAJBUX010000051.1 GCF_020860125.1 Cloacibacillus sp.
CGGAAAGCAATCGCCGCGCCAAAAATCTCGCTAGCGCTCCTCTGTATGATAAACTGAGGCCATCGCCGGCGGGCCGGCGGGGAAAAACTGCATAAAAGGGAGGCGTCGGGATGAGAGATCGCGGCGTAAAACTCTACAACGTAATATTTCCGATATGGCTGCTGTGGCTCTTTCCGGGGACATGGTTCGTCGTACTGCCAGCCTGTTTTCTCATAGACCTGCTCGTCGTCACACTGACCTTAAGATACCTGAAGGTGAAAGAGGCGGGCGAAAAGGTCAAAACCGTCATCTTAAAAGTCTGGCTATGCGGCTTTGCCGCCGATTTCATCGGTACCGTGGGAATGCTCTCCACGCTCTTTATGGACGGCGGCAGTTTCGGAGGAGGGGTGGGAAACTGGCTGCGCCGGAACGTCGCCGCCGCCGTCGAGCGCAACCCCTTCGACAGCATCTTCGGCCTCCTGTGGGTGGCCGGCTGCGTCGCGCTGGCGGCCTTTTTCATCTATCTCTTCAATTACAGCTTCTGCCTCAGCAAAGCGGGGCTGGAGGAGGGCGAAAAGAAAAAACTCGCCCTCTCGCTCGCGGTATTCACCGCCCCCTATCTCTTTTTTCTGCCGACGGAGTGGCTGTTCTATTAGGCAAGGCGTGGCTGGGACACGGAGAGATTATCAAAGAAGACAGGATATTCCGCTAAAAATAAAATGACGTGAGAGCTGCGCTTCGCCCGCAGCTCCGTGAGACAAAGAGGACCCCTAAGACGCCGGACTCCGGGCCAGACACAGAGCGACGAAAGAGGCGGGTTGATCCTACAGTTATGGGTCAGGCCCGGAGTGACGGGAGGATGAGCCTCCCGCCATTACCGGGCCTGATTTGATATTGCCTTATTACTTATGTTTAACTTCTTTTATCCAGTATCATTCTGTTTTTCCCGCCGCTACCTTTTTCTTCTCTATACCGCCAGCGGCGCCAGCGCGATCAGCGCAAGAACCGCCGCACCCGCGGCACAGCCTCCGGAGCTGGAACCGCCGGAGCCGCTCTCCACTTTGACCAGCGCCGCCGGATCGAGGATGCCGCACTCATTCGCGTCCAGGTCAAACCCACCGTTATCTTTAATGAACAGTACCAGCACGTATACGGCGTCTGGGTCGATGTTTCCGTTATATATGCCGCCGTTCTCATCCTGCACGGTGAAATATCCGTCCGCGAAGGATTTAGGCTCCGAGGTATATTCGTAAAATTTACCCCTGTCGGAGCCCTGGATCTTCAGTACCTTCACGTCCTCCGGCCTCTCCGCCATAAGCGCCCGCCCCATAAGACGGAAACCGAATGCCGCGACGGAACCGGCGGAGGTTATGTCGCCGTCCTCGGTACTGAATACCGGCAGCACGGTCATATCCGATACGGAGCCGGCCACGCCCTTTTCGGTGAGCGCCGCCTTGGCCGCCGCCGACACCGCTTTGCCGGAGGCCTCCACCACGCCGCTGCCGCTGTTGAAGACGACGTCTTCACTGGTCAGGGCTCCGCCGGATGCCTCGATGATCTGCGTCACCGCCTCCTCTTTTGCCTGTTCGTCTTTGGCGTCCACGCTGTAGAGCACGGGCGCAAGCGCGACGATATCCCGCGGCGCGTCCGCCGGCAGCGACGGTACCACAGCCTCGGCGACGGTGCTGAGGCAGGCGTTATAAACGTTCAGCAGGCCGTATTTTGAATAACCTTTGCGCAGCACGTTTTCCGCGCCGTTCAGCAGCATCGTCTTTATCTCATTGGCGGATTTGTCGGGATAGACGGCGCAAAGCAGAGCCGCCGCCCCGGCGACCACCGGCGTGGCCATGGAGGTACCGCTCCAGCTGTCATACTCACTGGCATTGTAATTCTCACTCTGGGAATAGCAACGATATCTGGGCACAGTGCTCATGATGTGGTCACCGGGAGCCATGATGTCCACCCATTTGCCGCTGCTGCTGTAGTTGGAGCCTGAAGCCTCGCCGCGACCGTCGTTTTCGTTCGAAGCGCCGACCGAGATCGTATTGGCGAAGCGGTAGCAGGCGGGATATGAGAGCTGTCCCTTATAATCGGCTCCCGCAGGGTTGTCTATGTCCTGGTCTTCATTCCCCGCCGCCATACAGATGATTATGTCCGCGTCGCTCGCAAGCTTGACCGCCTGCCCATAAGGGTTTGTATCCTGGTCCACCGGCGGATTCCATCCGCCTAAGGACATATTCGCGACGCGGATATTCAATTTGTAGACCTTTTTAAGCATCACTATGTAGTTAAGCCCGGCAATGGCGTCACTGTCATAGCTTTCGGCAGCGAAACCATATTTGTCCTGTGTCACGGTAAATATCCCCACCGGCAGTATCTTTACCTTCCAGTTTACCCCCGCTACGCCTAACGCATTGTTGCCGGCCGCGCCGATTATCCCCGCAACATGCGTACCATGGCCGTCGATATCGCCGGCCGCCGCGTAATTTACCTCGTGGAGATCGTATATCTTTATATCCTCCGACTGCGTGCCGCCGCGAACGACATCGGTGACCTCCACTTCGTTATGGAACATTTTGCCGTAGGTTCCGTCCGGCAGTTCGCCGCTGATATTTCCTGCGAGGTCGGGATGGTCGTAGATAACGCCCGTGTCCAGCACCGCGACATATACTTCGTCGGAACCGGTGGAAAACGTATCCCAAACCTGCGGCGCCTTTATCCGCTTCGGCCCCCACTGCTCGGCCCACAAGGGGTCGTCGGGCGTATTATCCAGCGCCTTTCTTTTGTAGTTCTTCGCCACCCCGATCACGTCGGGATTGCCCTTGAGCTCCTTAATGAGCTCGTCCGCCGTCTTCTGCGGCGAGGATACGAGCGCGATGCTGCTGCCGCTGCCAGCCGTGAGTTCAGGATAACTGCGGCGCACCGTCGCCCCCACGCTCTTCGCGAGCGCGGAGACCTTCGCGGCGGATCTGCTTTTCGCGGAGGCGCTCATCACAGAGCTCTTCGTGTTCGCGTCGCGCATCAGCACGATGGCTTCGTGTTCCGCATAGTCGGCTCCGTATGCCAAAGAGCAGGAGAGCAGGACTATCAGAGAGATAAATAAAGCGCGTATGGAACCCCTCATAAAAGATCTTCCCTTTTTTAACGCCACCGCGCAACATTTCATCGGACGATTCGCCGCGCACCGGCGCGATATTTTGTTCGGTACGGGAAAATATTGAGTGTACCAGCGCTATTATACTTGGAATAGCTGATTTAGTCTCATACTGAGGCGATATGACAAACGATAAGTTGACCGCCAACGCCCGTGCCGCCGGACAAGACCGGCAGCAAAAGACGGCCGTCCCTTTTATCCCGGGGACGGTCGTCTTTTGAAGGTTTTTCGTTATCGCTTAGTTATCGTACTGCGACTGATAAATCCTCACCACTGCTTTGTCACCGTTTTCGGCCTGGAAGGTCAAGCGTCTCGTCGCCCGAGGTGACGGGCTGGGATTCCAGCGTCACCTTGCGCCATTTTATATCATCAAAGGTAGGTTTCGCCGTCCTGCGAGGCGTCATAGGCGGTCATATTTGAGGAGGCGAGGTCCAGCAGATTTTGTTTGTCGTCGGCGGCCCTACAGAACAAATGTTATGACCTCAATAAATTTGTTCAGTTTTTATCTTTGAGCATTGACACTTTATGATTTTACGCATTATGTCCATTGTATAGGATACCGCAGCCATTAACAGGGCAAGGTATCAGCAAAATATGTATATTAAACGATTTGGCATTGACAGTTTATGCACAACGGCATATGAGGTATTGTAATAATATGCTGTTATGTGCATAATTACTTAACAACCAGTTAGCAAAAGGGGGTTTATCATATGCAGAATATATTTTTTATTAAGAAAATCGCTTGCAGCAAAGGAATCTCAGCCGCCGGACGGCAGGGCGACATCTTCCGCGCGCATGGACGGTGGAACACTCTCGGGCGCGTATTCGGGACTCTCTGCCTGTTCTTTATCATCGTATCCGCCGCCGGAGCCGAACCGGTGAAGATCAACGGCAAGAAGCTGGACGACGTGCAGGATATCCTCACAGAGACGATGGGAAGACGAAATTTCCTCAAGCACGACTTGATCCACGCCCTCTGGTACAAGCCGAACAGCTCAAATGACATGGGCTCGGACGTGCGTCTATATCCCATGCGTTTCGACCCGGCGGCGGGCAGCCACACCGAGAAGCCGCCCGTGACTCTTTACGGGTCGCCCCCCAAGGACAACGAATGGACGTCCGGCATGCACCCGGCCATTACGACAAGGCCTGTGGACACAAATAACGGCTACCGCGTCCTGCTGCCCGATTTCAGCCATCACGGTAATACAACGCTCTATCACACCGGCGTGGTGCGCATGGACGAAAACGGCGATTTCAAAATCGACGGTGTGAGGGAGCTGCAAACCAATGTCCCGGCGGGAAACGTCTATCCCACCGGCACGACCGTGGGGCTCTTCGTCGACGGCGAGGAGGCGGAGAGCTTCGTCGCCGCGCGGATGACGGTCGCCGAGGGCGGAAAGACACACCTCGGCGACAAGGTCACCACTTACAACTTCTATCTTGAATTTCTTGACGGGCGTAAGCTGAACGACGGCGCCAACAACTCGCCGACGGCCTTGAGCCTTCCGCTTGGCTCGGCCACCGCCCTATGCCCTAGCGTCCGCGTCGCGGCGGGAGATTTCGACAACGACGGAAAGGCCTCCGAGGTCGCCTGCATCTTCTCCGGCCCCGGCAGAGGCTATATGTTCCAAATATATAAGATCACGCGCGACGCAAACGGCTCGTTCAGCGCCAGCAAGCTCTATGAGCACGACTGTGGGCGGAGGGATAACAGCGGGAAGAACATCGACGGCTGCGACGTGGCGGCGGGGGACTTCAACGGCGACGGGAAGCAGGAGGTAGCTGCGGTCTTCAACGACCTTAATGACGACGGCAGCGAATACGCGACGGTACAAATTTTCTACCACAGCGGCGACGGCTTCCAGACAGAGTATAACAGCGTGCGGGACAAAGACCACCGGCTGGGCGGCACGAGCATATCGGTATATCATAAATTCTACGGTCTGCTCGCCGCCGCCGGCGACCTGGACGGTGACGGGAAAGACGAGATCATCTACGCCGCGCCGCTCTACGGCAACATGAGCTCGGCCAATCAGGGAAACGTATTCCTCTCCGTGTGGAGCGCGGGCGACAATTTCTCCCCCTCTGAAAGGTATTTAATGAGGACGGGCAATTACCTGCAACAACACGGAGCCATGCCTTACTATACACTCCAGTTTCTCTCCCTCGCGGCGGCGCCGCTTTCGGGGAATCTGAACGCAAGCGGCATGGCCTGCTCCGACGTGCTTCTATCTCTGGCGCTGCGTGAGGCTGACCTTAAATCGGACGACGGAAACATCCTCTGGCTCTACAAGAGCAGGCTCTCCGGCACGAGTTTCAGCGGATTTCAGGACGGCGTAAAGATCTTACGTGAGGATAAAGGTTTCGCGGCAGCGCCGATGACGGCGAATTTCGCGAAGGAGTCTCTGCTCCTGGGCGAGCCGACCCACATGGTTATACGCAGCAGAAAGAGTTACGCCTCCGTGATGCAGGCGCCGCCGTATCACGTCGACTATATCACCGCGCCGTGGAGCGAGTCGGGGAGCCCCGCGCTCACAAACTTCTCCTACACGGGCAGCAGCGTGACCTACGAGAAAAACAACACTGAGAGCCAGACGAAGGACATCGCCTTTGACGCGCGGCAGTTCACAGAGCGCGGCGTCGACGTCGGCGGCAGCGCGACGGCGACGGTAAAGAAGCTGGCGGGCTTCTCCGTCGGCGGCAGCGCCTCGCTCGGCTGGAAGAAGAGCACCTCCCAGTCGCTCAGTGCGGCGAACAACAGCAGCGCCTCGACCGCCGCGACGATAACTTCAAAAACCAACACCTCCGACAGCCTCATGTTCTACAAGGCTGACTTCCATATCTGGCGCTACCCCGTGATCGCCCCCGCGCCGACGGGGCTCTTCGGAGCGGCCATCAACGGCACGATCTCCGGAACGGAGGACGGGACGCAGTATTTCACCTACACGATGTCGGACGAGCCGACGCGCGTGCAGGGAGACGCGGGACAGAGCTCGCAGTTTGACGACTACAACCCCATCCACGAGGAGGGCAACCTATTCTCATATCCGACGACGATAGAGGGCACCCCCGGCTACGCGGATAAACAGGTGGACCTTTCGCTCGCGCTCGAAAAGACGCTTGGCGGCGACTACACGGAGGAGCTCACCTTCTCCCAGCAGGTGACGGATATCACAAGTCTCAAGACTATCGCGAAGGACCAGCGAAACGGGAGCCTGTCGCTCAGCCTCGGGTGGCCCAAAATCGTCGCAGGCTCTCTCTCCGTGAACAGTATGAAAGGGCAGGAGATCGGGGACAGCAGCTCTTTCACCAAGTCCTACCAGTTGTCGGAAGGGTTTAAGGCCGACTTCGCCTCACCAAAGCTGGGATTCAATGCCGACTACGTGTCCTATCTCATGAAGATGCGGGCCTACGCCGACGCCGCTGGCGTGATGAACATGGCCTTCGCGGTCGACCTCGCGGACGACCCTACTGCCTGGCTCTGGCGTACCACGGGAAACGGCTCCGTCTACACGCAGAAACCGGACCCCTCGTTAATACTCCCCACCCGTTACAGCCGCTACAAGGACAGCGAAGATCTGATCAAGTGGACCGTCAATCTCGATGAACGCTCCGCGACACAGATACGCGGCATCCGGTTCTACGACAACGACAATCTGGCCGAAACGACCTCATCGCTGCGGCGGGGCGGGAACTACGCGATCAGCATACCCATATATAACGCTAGCTTCGTCGACGCTGGGAACGTCACAGTAGAGATGGGATATACCGACGAGAGCGGCGCGAAACAGAGCATCGGCCGCCGCACAGCCGCGCTGAAGGGCTGGAGGGAGAATACGGAGGACAACAAGGCCGTGGTCTCCTTCGACTGGACCGTTCCCGCCGGCATGACTGAGGGTAACTATGATTTTTACTTCCAGATCGACCCGGACAACGAAATCGACGAAATTCACAAAAATTGGAACGCCACCTCCGGCGACGCGAACTATGACCCCGGCGGCAACAACAAGGGACGTTATCCCTTCGCCGTGACATCGGGTGAAGCCAATTCGAACGCGGCTGCCGACGCGATAGCGGCGGAGGCCTTCTCGATAATGGTCGACGGCATGAGTTTCACCGAATTCCGCGACTCGCTTGCCGACAAAACGGAGGACTTCCGCGCCTACGGGACGGTGGCCTTCAGCGGAGACAGGCCGCTGCACAACGTCTACGTAGAGTTAATAGCGCGCGATATAAAGGGCGGAGCACAGCATGAGCGGCTCGTCGCCAACCGCTACATCCCGGCGGTCTTCCCCGGCGCCGCGAGGGACTTCTCCTTCCTCGTCTCGCCGTCGGAGCTGAAAGGACTCCGCCTGACGGTCGCAATCCGCTGCGACGAGGGCTACATCTCCTTCGAGAAGAAGCCAAGCGGAGGCGGCAGCGGCGGCGGCTGCAATACCGGCTGGGGCGCGGCGGCGCTGCTCCTGGCCTTGGCGCTTCTCTTCCGGCCGCGGCGGCGGACTGATTAGAGGCGAAGCGGCAGAAGTTTTGCCGGACCACTGACAGGATAAATACCGGCAGAGGCGCGGCCGCAGGGGCAGCCCGCGGGCGCGCCTTTATATTCGCGCCGCCACATGAGGGAGAATCGGTGCTTTTTCCCCTGGACAGAGAAGGAAACAAACAGCGATTTAGCTTCTACCCTATCGATGATAAACGGAAGTTTTTTCTTAAAGCCTTCCTCTATGAGGAAGGTGGATCGCCGCCGCCTTTGCGACGAGACGGAAGGAGTGTTGCTCTGTATGGCGCGGGAACCGCGCCATACAGAGCCCGCGGCAAAAGCCGCGGAAGAACCTAAGGTCAACTCTCCCTCAGTCCCTACGGGACAGCTCTGATGTAACTACCAGCCGAATCGCACGAAATCAAAGATTTCGGCTCTCTGGCCGCCTCAGAGAGGGCGCCAAAATCTTTGGTAAACCGCTGTTTATCTTTTACCCTATCGATAGATAAACCGGCGTTTAGGTACGCAGACCGCAACACCATGAAAAGTATGTATAATATACGTAATTTCGCATTGACATTATATTCAGATCACACACAGAAATGTTGCAAAAAAGCGCGGTCATGGCATAATTGTAAAAAATATAAATAGCAAAGGGGAGGCATATATATCATGTTTTTAAGCGAAAAAATCGGCTATGGCGCATACGCCCCCGGCCGGGACAGTCTTTTTGACACACACAGGAAGAGAAAAATTCAAGACGATATACCTCCCGTATACTCTGGGAGTATCTTTGACATGCGCGGAGAGGGAAAGTTTCTCCGGCGCCTCTTAGGGACGTTCTGCCTGTTCTTTATCATCGTCACCGCCGCCGGTGCCGATCCGGTGAAGATCAACGGCAAAAAGCTGGACGACGTACAGGATATTCTTACTGAGACCGTGGGAGGCCGAGACTTCATCAAGCAGGACCTTCTCCGCGCCGTCTGGTACAACAGCGGCGGCCAGTCTCTGAACCTTTACCCCGGGCGCTTCGACCCCTCGAAGAACTATGAATATAAACAGGAGTCGAAACTGTATCTTTATGACTTGGCCCCCAATGACGGCGAATGGACGTCGGGCATGCACCCGGCCATTACTACAAAACCCGTGGATAAAGACAACGGCTACCGCGTCCTGCTGCCCGATTTCGACCATAAAGGAGGCAAGGGCTGGCTCTATCGCACAGGTGTGGTGCGCATGGACAAAGACGGCAATTTCAAGCTAGAGAACAATGGGTCGCGAAAAGCCAACGTCAAAGCGGGGAACGTCTATCCGACCGACACCACCGCGGGGCTCTTCGTCGACGGCGAGGAGACGGAGAGCTTCGTCGTCGCGCATATGAGGACGCCGGATGGGAAAGGCCAGCAACTCGGCGAGAATACCACCTACGACTGCTACCTCGAATTTTTGGACGGACGCCTGCTGGACAGCAATTCGCCGACAGGCAAGAGCCTTTATCTTGGTTATGCGCAAACGTCATACCCGACCGTCCGCGTCGCGGCGGGAGATTTCGACAACGACGGGCAGGCCTCCGAGGTCGCCTGCATCTTTTCCGGCCGCGGCAGCCAAGGCTATGTGTTCCAGATATATAAGGTCACACGCAACGCGGACGGCTCGTTCAGCACCAGCAAGCTTTACGAAGGCATCTTCGGGCACAGGGATAATCGCGGATATAACATCGACGGCTGCGACGTGGTGGCGGGGGACTTCAACGGCGACGGAAAGCAGGAGGTAGCGGCGGTCTTCAACGACCTTTACGGCGACAGCGGATACGCGACGGTACAGATCGTCTACCACGACGGCGGCGGCTTCAAATCTGAGTGGAACTATGTACGGGACGACGGTGACCACCGGCTGGGCGGCACGAGCACATCGTTATATCATAAATACTACGGCCTGCTCGCCGCCGCCGGCGACCTGGACGGCGACGGGAGGGACGAGATCGTCTACGCCGCGCCGCTCTACGGCGACTCGCTCCAACAGGGGAATATCCTCCTCTCCGTGTGGGGAGCGGACACAAAGCACCACCCCTCTGAAAAGTACCTAATGAGGACGGACAACTACACCAACCCCGACTGCTACGCGCTCAGGAGCCTCTCCCTCGCGGCCGCGCCGCTCTCCGGGCAGGTGAACGCAAATGGGATGCCCTGCGACAACGTGCTTCTGTCCAGAGCGACACATGATTACAATGGCAATATTACAGGAGACTACCTCTGGCTCTACAAGAGCAGGCTCTCCGGTACGAGCTTCGTAGGATTTCAGGATGGAGATCGGCTATCCCATGGACCCAGCGGCTACGCGGCGGGGCTGATGACGGCGGACTTCGCGAGGGAATCCCTGTTCCTGGGCCAGCCGACCCACATGGTCGTGCGGCAGAGAAAGAGTTACGCGACGATCATGCAGACGCCGCCATACCACGTCGACTACATAACCGCGCCGTGGAGCGAATCAAATGACCCCGCGCTCACAAATTTCTCATACGCGGGCAGCAGCGTGACATATAAGAAAGACGACACGGAGAGTCAGACGAAAGACATCGCCTTTAACGTGCGGCAGTTCGCCGAGCGCGGCGTAGAGGCCAGCGTCAGCGCAACGGCGAAGGTAAAGAAGCTGGCTGGCTTCTCATTCGGCGGCAATGCCTCGCTCGGCTGGAAGAGGGGTACCTCCCAGTCGCTCAGCATGGCGAACGAAAGCAAGATCTCGACCGCCGCGGAGATAAGCTCAGCCACCGACACCTCCGACAGCCTCATGTTCTACAAGGCGGACTTCCACATCTGGCGCTACCCCGTGATCGCCCCCGCGCCGGAAGGATTTTTCGACGAAACGAAGCCCCTCAATGATCCCTTCAACGGCACGATCTCCGTGACGGAGGACGGGACGCAGTATTTCACCTGCACAATGTCGGACATGACGACGCGCGTGCAGGGAGACGCGGGGCAGAGTTCGCAGTTCGACGACTATAACCCGATACACGAGGAGGGCAACCTTTTCTCATATCCGACAACGATAGAGGGCACCCCCGGCTACGCGGATAAACAGGCGGAACTTTCGCTGGCGCTAGAAAAGACGCTTGGCGGCAACTACACGGAGGAGCTCACCTTCTCCCAGCAGGTGACGGATATCACAAGTCTCAAGACTATCGCGAAGAACCAGCGAAACGGGAGCCTGTCCCTCAACATCGGGTGGCCTAAAATAGCCTCTGGCTCTCTCTCCGCGAGCGGCACGGCTGGGCAGGAGATCGGGGACAGCAGCTCTTTCACCAAGTCCTACCAGTCATCGGAAGGGTTCAAGGCCAGCTTGGTCTCACCAAAGCTGGGATTCAACGCCGACTACGTGTCCTACCTCATGAAGATGCGGGCCTACGCCGACGCCGCGGGCGTGATGAACATGGCCTTCGCGGTCGACCTCGCGGACAACAAGAACGCCTGGCTCTGGCGTACCACGGGAAACGGCTCCGTCTACGCGCAGAAACCGGACCCCTCGTTAATACTCCCCACCCGTTACAGCCGCTACAAGGACAGCGAAGATCTGATCAAGTGGACCGTCAATCTCGATGAACGCTCCGCGACACAGATACGCGGCATCCGGTTCTACGACAACGACAATCTGGCCGAAACGACCTCATCGCTGCGGCGGGGCGGGAACTACGCGATCAGCATACCCATATATAACGCTAGCTTCGTCGACGCTGGGAACGTCACAGTAGAGATGGGATATACCGACGAGAGCGGCGCGAAACAGAGCATCGGCCGCCGCACAGCCGCGCTGAAGGGCTGGAGGGAGAATACGGAGGACAACAAGGCCGTGGTCTCCTTCGACTGGACCGTTCCCGCCGGCATGACTGAGGGTAACTATGATTTTTACTTCCAGATCGACCCGGACAACGAAATCGACGAAATACACAAAAATTGGAACGCCAGCGCAGGCGACGCGAACTATGACCCGGGCGGCAACAACAAAGGACGCTATCCCTTTGCCGTGACCGCGGGGGATAAGGCCGCCTCGGACGCCGCGACCGGCACAATAGCGGCGGAATTATTCTCGATAATGGTCGACGGCATGAGTTTCACCGAGTTCCGCGACTCGCTCACCGGTAAGACGGAGGACTTCCGCGCCTATGGAACGGTGACCTTCAACGGAGACAAACCGCTGCACAACGTATACGTCGAGGTGACGGCGCGCGACACAAAGAATGGCACGACACAGGAGCGGCTCGTCGCCAACCGTTATATTCCGGCGGTCTTCCCCGGCGCCGCGAGAGACTTTTCCTTCATTGTCTCGCCGTCGAAGCTGGAAGGACTCCGTCTGACGGTCGCGATCCGCTGCGACGAGGGCTATATCTCCTTCGAGAAGAAGCCAAGCGGCGGCGGTGGTGGCGGCGGCTGCAATACCGGCTGGGGCGCGGCGGCGCTGCTCCTGGCCCTGGCGCTCCTCTTCCGGCCGCGTCGGCGGGCTGATTAGAGGCGAAGCGGCAGAGGTTTTGCCGGACCACTGACGGGAGAATCACCTACAGAGGCGCGGCCGCCGGGTTTACCTCAGCGGCCGCGCCCTTTATACAGAGCGCCCTTCCGGGCCGGAGGACGGCCCTCCGCCCGCGGGTGACGGGCGCGTGGTTTACACAGGCGCGTAATGTTCGGAAAATATGTATAATATCTATATTGGCATTGACATTATACACCGGCAGCACATAAAAAATATCGCCGCAGCCTGTAAAGAGGGAATATAATTGGAGCGGGAAGGGGAGACGACGACGATGTTATTCAACGAGAAGCTGAGTGCGGTAAAGGGACTTTTAAAGACGACCAACGTCGCGCTGGCACGCGCCGCCGGCATCGACGCCTCCTGCGTCTGCCGCTGTGTGAACGGCAGTTATGTGCCGTCGAAAAACAGCCGGATATTAAGCTGCATCACCAACGGCGTTGTAAAGCTGGCTGATGAAAAGAGAGCCGCGGCGCTGTACGGACTGTGCGGCGGCGAAGCGGGGCGGATGCTGCGCGAGGCGCTCTTTGCATGGTTCAGCGCGGATGATTCTGGGCTGAAAAAAGAGCGCGCCGTAAGGAAAAGGTCCGCGCCGCAGCTCGATAAAAAAACTAAGAGGGCGGAGAGCGCCCTGCTCGCCGCCAAGCTGAATTTCCTCATGGAGCAGCTGGGCGTCTCAAACGCGGCGCTGGCCCGCTATGTGAACGTCGACGCCTCGGCGATATCGCGCTACCGCGCGGGCAAGCGCTCCCTAAGCTCCCATGCGGAAATTTTACCGGAATTCTGCCGCTATTTCGCCTTTCTCTCCCGTTCACAGAAGCTGCCGGAGCCCCTGGCCTCAGAACTACGCTTCGGGGAAGAGGATGAGGAGTCGGCGGCGGCAAAATTTTTGGAATGGTTCAGAAAAGACGACGCCTCCCATCTGGCTCTGACGCGAGGCTTTCTCGACGGTATCGCGGAGGCGGCGGAGATACCGCAGGCGCAGCGCCAGACGCAGTTTGGGAAGGCGGCGGGCGGCAAAGGTTTGAGCGTCGCGGAGGAGATGTTCCTCGGAGGCGGCGCCGTCCAACGGGCCTTTGCCAGATTCACGGAGAGCGCGCTTGATTCGGGAAAGGGGCGGACGATATACTTTTACGCCGCAGATTCCGGCGGGCTCGGCGGCGGCTTCGCCGGATTGTGGAGTTCACTGGCCTCGGAGCTGATCGCCGCCGGAAACAGGATAAAGGTGATCCACCAGCTCGATTTTAATGTTGAGGGGATGTTCCGCGCCGTCGAGCCGTGGCTGCCACTCTACCTATCCGGACAGGTGGAGCCCTTTTATCTCACGAAGCCGCACCGCTCGCTCATGAACGAGTTTGTCGGCGTAGCGGAGGGGCTTTCGACCCTCTATTTCTCTAACGCGGACAACGACAGCCAAGAGGCGGCGGCTTTTTTCACCCAAAATGGAGACAAGGCAGCGGTCATAAAGGGCCGTATCGCACACCTGCTCGCCTCCGCAAAGCCGCTGCTGGAGATATATACGAGGGACAATCTGGAAAAGCTGTACGGCGACCTTGACCACCATCTGCACGCCGACGGTGATATTGTGAAGGTCATGCCGCTCCTTTCGCTGGAGACGATGCCGGAGCAGCTGGCGGAGAAGATCTTCGACGCCCACGGCATCACGGGAAACGAGCGCGCCCTCTTCGACAGGTATTACCGCGAGAGGAGAGCGACCTTCCTCTCATCCCTGCGCGAGGTGAACGTAACGGAGATATACCCTCGCTTCTCCGAGGACGAGGCAGCGGCGGGAAAGATAACGATGCGTCGTCCCTGGCTCTCAGAGGGCGAGCATTCGCTCTATTCACCCGCCGAGTACAGGGAACACATGGAGGCGATGGCGGCGCTGGAGAGGGAGCACGCCAATTACCGGCGCGTATTCTTCCGCGATTTCCCCTTTAAGAATATGGATATAATCTCCAAGCAGGGGCAGGCCGTCTATGTGATAAAAAACGGCGCCCCGATGACGGCCTTTTCTTTCCTGCACTCGCATATGAATTATGTGCTGGAGAGGTACATAGAGCGATTCACGCGCTGACGCCGCGGCACGGGGAAAACAAAACCAACGCCTCTAGGCTCCGGCTCGGAGGCCGGAGCGACGGGACAGAACCAACCCCGCCCCTATCCGTCACTCCGGGCTTGACCCGGAGTCCGGCGGTTTTTCTTTTATCACGGCACGGCGAAGACACAATGTTCAGGCGCAGTGTTTTTTTTGCGGTTTTTCATGTGTGAATTTAATCACAAAATGTTCTTTTCTGGTAAAATATAGGCTGTGGTGATAACTTTATTTGGGAGGGATGCGGATTGACAGAGGTCGTGATTTGCGTCGGAAGTTCCTGTCATCTTAAGGGAGCGCGCCGTGTCGTGGAAGGGCTGACAAAGCTGGTGACGGAACAAGGGCTTACCGAAAAGGTAAAGCTCTCCGGTTCGTTCTGCATGGGGCGCTGCGAAGAGGCGGGCGTATCTGTCAAGGTAAACGGCGAGATCCACTTTGTGGACCCCGATCAGATAAAAGAGTTTTTTGACAATGTGATAATAGGTGGTAATCGGTAATGAAGTATATCAATGTCGCGGAGGCAAACTGCAAGAACTGTTATAAGTGCCTTAAAGTCTGCCCCGTAAAGTCGATCAAGTACAGCGACAATCACGTCGAGGTGCTTGAAAATGAGTGTATTCTCTGCGGCCGCTGCATACGCAACTGCCCGCAGCACGCGAAGTCTCTGGTGAACGATATCAGCGGCCTTAAATAGGCCATACGAGCGGCAAACGCATCCGCAGGCTTGCCCCCTGAGGTAATTTCAAATGTTCGCCAAGGCGAACAGGGGGCGGCGCGCGAGAGCCGCCGCAGGAAGGTCGCGGCGCTCGCCCCCTCCTATATCGCCTCTTTTGGTACGGAGAACCGTTTCCGCATCGCGGGAGCGCTTCAAAGCCTCGGCTTTGACGCCGTGGAGGAGACCTCCGTCGGCGCGCACGCCGTCACCAAGGAGTACGCGCGTATTCTTGAGAGCGATGAGATGGACAATATGATAACAACCTGCTGCCCCTCCGTCGTATTTCTCGTGTAGAAGTATTTTCCGAAGCTGACGCCGCAGCTCGCCCAGGTGCTTTCACCGATGGAGGCGCACGGCGAGTTCCTGCGCCGTAAGTACGGCGACGACGCGCTGATCGTCTTTTTCGCCCCCTGTATCTCAAAGATAGAGGAGGCGCGCGTCTCCGAGAAGCGTTATATCGACGGCGTAATCACCTTCAAACAGCTTTCGCGCTGGTTCGTGAAGGAAGATATCGAACTTGAAAAGTGCGCCGAGGGCTATTTCGGCAACGACCCGAGCTCTTCGGCGATTTACCCGATATTCGAAGGCATCGTGAAAGACGTCCGCGCCAACCTCCCCGAGGACTCCCACGTATTCAATAAATATAACTTTATCAGCGTCCAGGGGGCGAAGGACGTCATCGAGCTGCTGGAGGAGATCAGCGAAGGGCGCATCCACAACTGTTTCATTGAGGCAAGCACCTGCTACGGCAGCTGCATCAACGGCCCGGAGAAGCCAGATACGGAATATCACCCCATCAGCACCGGCATCGACATGATGCGCTATCTGCGCGCGGACAGGGATATCCGCGAGGCGGACCTCTCCTCGCTGGACCTGAGCCGCCGCATCCTGCCCGACCCGGTGAAGGAGGATATCCCCGACGAGGAGACGATACGCTCGATACTGGCACAGATAGGCAAGACGCAGCCCTCGCACGAGCTGAACTGCGGCAGCTGCGGCTACCGTACCTGCCGCGACAAGGCGATCGCCGTGTATCAGAATAAGGCGGAACTCTATATGTGCCTGCCCTATATGAGCCAGATATCGGAGACGCTTGCAAACGTCACCCTCTCCGTAAGCCCCGACTATATCATCGCCGTGGACCGCGATCTGCGCGTGAAAGAGTGTAATCTCGCGGCGCAGCATCTTCTCAAGATGACGAAAAACGAAGTCGTGGGACGCCGTATCGACGAATTCCTCGACCCGCTGGATTTCGCGCTCGCGGTCGGCGAGGAGAGGAACGTGCCGCTTCATAAGGTGAGCTACAATGAGCGCGGCATCACCGTCAACCAGACCGTCATCTATATTCCGGAGCAGGGGCTCGCGATCGCCTTCCTCCACGACGTCACGAGGCAGGAGCAGGAGACGGAGTCTATCAACAAGCTGAAGCTGGAGACGATGGAGATGGCGCAGAACGTCATCGACAAGCAGATGACGGTCGCCCAGGAGATCGCGAGCCTGCTCGGAGAGATGACGGCCGAGACCAAGGTGACGCTGACGAAGCTGAAGGACCTGATCGTCTATGACGGAAATAACGGCAATGGATAGTATATGTATAGACGCCTGTTATAACAGCCTGATAAAGAAGAACGAAGAGCTCTGCGGCGACCGCGTGCAGGTGATAAACTCGCCGGAGAGCATGCTGCTCGTACTCTCGGACGGCCTCGGCAGCGGCGTGAAGGCCAATATCCTTTCGACGCTGACCTCGAAGATCATCTCCACGATGATCAGCCGCGGCGCTTCGATCGAGGACACGGTGGACACCATCGCGCATACGCTGCCGGTCTGCAAGGTGCGCGGCATCGCCTACTCCACCTTCATGATCCTCAACATCCAGAGGGACGGCAAGGGCTATCTCGCGGAGTACGACAACCCTCCCTGTATGCTGATACGCGGCGGCCACCACATCCCCTTTGAATATGAGGAGAAGACTATCGGCGGCAAGCTGGTGCGCGAGAGCCGCTTCACAGCGCAGGAGGGCGATTATTTCGTCATCGTCAGCGACGGCGTGACGCAGGCCGGCATGGGCGAGACTCTTTCATTCGGCTGGGGCTGCGACGAGGTGGCGGATTTTCTCTGCGGACCATGCGGGGAGAGGCTCTCCGCGCCGCGCGTCATCAACCGCGTGCTCGACGTCGCCAAGGATCTCTA
The DNA here is from genome assembly GCF_020860125.1 of Cloacibacillus sp. NCBI lineage: Bacteria > Thermotogati > Synergistota > Synergistia > Synergistales > Synergistaceae > Cloacibacillus > Cloacibacillus sp. The sequence continues at coordinate 17,135 of NZ_JAJBUX010000051.1, forward strand.
TCTGGGCAAACCGGGCGACGACACCACCGTCTCCATCGCGCACATTCTGCCCAAACAGCAGGTGAGCCTATTTTCGGGGCCGCCGAAGAACCCGGAGGACGACGCGCGCATCGTCAAGGATTATATCGAAACAAGCGGGCTGCATATCGTCAGCGGCGGCACAAGCTCCGAGATACTCTCGCGCGAGCTGAAGCGTCCGCTGCATGTAAATATCGACTATACGGACAGCGACATCCCTCCTATGGCGTCGATCGAGGGCATCGACCTCGTGACGGAGGGGGTAATGACGCTCAAGCACGCCATCGCGATGATCGAAGAGTACATAGACCGCCCTGCGGTCCCGAGGATGATCTCCGAACTCGACGACCAGCACGGCGCGGCAAAGCTCGCGAAGATCCTCATCGAACGCTGCACTCACCTGAAGCTCTTCATCAGCAAGGCGGTGAACCCGGCGCACCAGAACCCAGACTTCCCCACCGAGCTACGCGTGAAGTCGCGCCTGATGGACGATCTCGCGGCGGTGATGACAAGGCTCGGGCGGCACGTGGAGAAAAATTATTATTAAATCTTCCCGTCCGCGGTTAAATTTTAAGGCTTCGTCCCGGGACGAAGCCTTTTTTGTATATAATAGGAGCGCAGATTCTTTAAAATCCAGAGGTAGCCAGGTTCATGAGAGAAATTTTTTCGTTTTTGGCGGAATATATCGATAAAAACAAGATAACCCTCGCCGCGATAACCGGCGGCGGCGGGAAAACTTCGCTGCTCTACGGACTGGGGCGCGAGCTCGCTGCCTCGCGGCGGGCGCTGCTCACGACGACGACGAAGATATTCCGCCCCACCCCCGGGGAGTGCCGCGACCTCTTCGTAGGACCGGCAAGGCTCTGTCTCTCTTTCCTTGAGGCGATGCCGCACGCTTCGCTGCTCACGGCGGCCTCCGGCGAAAGCGGCGGCAAGCTGCTGGGCTATACCCCCGAGGAGATCGAGCGGCTGGCGGACTGCGGCGCGGCGGTGATCGCGGAATGTGACGGCTCGCGCGGACGCCCGCTGAAATTTTACGAGGCCTGGGAGCCGCCGGTGCCGCAGGGCTGCGGCTGTCTCTTCGCCGTCGCGGGAGCCGGCGCGCTCGGCGAAAGGGCGGACAAGGAGCGGATATTCCGCGCCGGCAAGTTCCGCGCCCTGCACAACATCGCTGAGGGGGCAAAGATCACCGCCGCCAATTACCTGAGCTATCTGAGCCACGCGGAGGGGCCGCTGAAAAACGCCCCCCGCGGCGCGAAGAAGATCCTGCTGCTCAATCAATGGGAAACCTGCGGCGAGGACTCCCAGGCGGCGCTTGCCGGGATCATCCCCGCGCTGCTTGAGAGTTACGACGCGGCGGCCTGCGTCTCAATGCGCCGCAACATACTTTACGACTACCGGGAGAGATGATAATGAACGTGATACTGCTGGGAGCGGGGCTCTCAAAACGCATGGGACGCCAGAAGCTGCTGCTCTCATTCGGAGATAGGAACGTCATTGAGACGGTGATAGAAAACCTGCGCGGCGCGGGACTTACGCGCATCTGCGCCGTGCTCTCGCGGGAGGTGGCCTCCGCGCTCGCTCCCATCGCAGGAACGCTGGAGGTCGGCATCAACGAAGAGCCGGAACGCGGACAGTCCAGCTCGCTGGCGATCGGGCTCGATATGCTGCCGGAGGGAGAGGACTTCTGCATCATGCTCGGAGACCTGCCGCTGGCGCGCGCGCAGGATATCGCGGCGCTCGCCAAACGTTTCGACGGGCTGCCGCCGGAAAAGAGCGTCCTCGCCCCCTGCCGCGGCGGCGTATTCGGCCACCCGATGTTTTACCGCTCCGTATGGCGCGAACGCTTTCGCGGCGCGAGCGGCGACGTCGGCGGTAAAAAAATCCTCATGCGCTACGAACCGGAGATCGAGCGCGTCTCGGTCCCAGATTCGCATTTCAAGGACATGGACACGCCGGAGGAGTATGAAAAGCGCCTGAAAGAGGCGTAAACCACCCGCATTCGCTAAAAGATAAAAACACAAATCAAAGAGCCGGTCGCCGTGATGTTTTCGTCGGTCGGCTCTTGTGTTATGTCTGTATGCCTAAATCCGTCCCGAAAGCCATTATTACACTCTTGAAGAGAGCGCCCCGACAGCGCGCGAAAATTCTAAAAAAACAGGTCACAAACATTAAAGAGACACGGTAAAACACACGAAATGCTTTTACATTATTTTGGTTTTATACAAAAATCCACGAAAAAATTGCCTTTTACTCAAATTTTTTCTTTAATTGTAAACTGGTTATTTCTACGGGATAAAAATAGGCATATTCTGCTTGGCGTAAAAAATAACCGGATATTATTTTTGTCGGCAACACCCAAAGGAGGAGGCGGATCACAAAAATTTAATTTGTCAAACGGGTAAAAACAGATCAAGAAACCTTGATAAAACAGGTTTCGTGTTTGTAAAAACGGTATTCGCGGTAACAAAGTTATCCTTCTGTCAACCTATGAGACATTTATGACGCGGGCAAGCGGAATCACAAAACTGCTCCGCAGAGGTAAACGGCCGGATACGTCATAAATTACGCTGGCGCCGATATTTTGAATCGGCGGGGAGCGAACTCTGATTTCGTCTGAAAATCAGGGCCACCTCCGGCGTGTCCTTAAACCTGGACCGCCATGCGGTGCGGCCATATCTCCCGTTATATACGCCATTTCTGAATCATCAGGAGACATAGCCAATAGGAGAGACCGATGCCGTTTCAGGGAGAGAGGCCATTTACGTCCGTGTTTCATAACCGACGGATGTTCGAGAGATGAAATGAAGAGAAGAAAGGTGAATAGTATCAGATGAAAAGAATGCGAGTAATCTGCGCCGCCGCCATACTGGCGCTGTGCGTATACCTCACGCCTGCGGCCGCCGAGAAGATTTATACCGCCCCGGTCACCGATAGCTATGAATGGGACGAAGATGTGACGATCACAACCAACGGTATCGTCAACGAGGACAGCCGGGAGGGCGGCGGTATTTATTTCTGTACGAATGGTCCAAATCAGACCTTCGTCATGGTGGAAGCCGATCATCTGGTGAAGATACGCGCTAACCTGGGAGAGGGAAACGAACAGGGAGACAAACTATACGGCGTAAGGACATCCGGGGCGCATAATGCGGTCTTTCTTCTTGGCAAAGCAGACATCGAGGCCGGATATATGACCCTCAGCGCGGAGAACGCCACCTCAATCATAGTCGGCGACTACTCGAGCTTGATTACCACGAGTTCGCATTTCGGCGTACACAGTTCCAACGACAGCAATATCTATATCGGCGACAACGTGCTGATCCAGGCGGGAGACAAAAACGACTTCACATCCAACGGCTACACAGTCTGGGCGAAATGCGACGGAGGCATCTTCGACACAACTATTCAAATCGGGGACCACGCACAGATCTCAAACGCGGGAAACTATACGAAAGACGGAGCGGCCGTTTACGCGCAGGGCGGGGGGATAATCACGATCGGAGATGATTCGGGGATAACTTCGATAGGTGAACGGGACCCCACGGTGAAAATAAACCGTCACAATATCGGCGTACGCACCGACGGCTGGCATTGGAGAACGACCTACGTCCCTCATAGCCTCCCCTTATCCTACGCCGAGCCGGAACTGATCCTTGCCCCCTCTAAAGTGGTGCTGGGCGACCATATCTCTATCTACACGGACGGCAGAGAGGGCAACATGGGGATATACGCCTCCGAC
>NZ_JAJBUX010000052.1 GCF_020860125.1 Cloacibacillus sp.
CCTGCGAAGCAAAAAGATTTGATTATTTCTACCTAGCCCTGCCAAGGTATGATCTTATCCATCATATTTAAGAATTCCTCGCGCTTTGATATACGCTTCCTGCTCTGATATTCGAAATCGCCAAAAGTCGTCTGCCTTGTCATGAGCCCACGTCTCTTACATTCATTATTTGGTGACTTGTCAATATTTTAGCCTTTCTATTGGTGTTCCACACCTTTTAATCAGCGGTTCCCTAGGATATAATTAACAAATACGGTAACCTTTTAAGGTTTAAGGAGATAGGTAATGAGCGCGGCAACGATTTCAAATATAAAATGTATGGCTAAAGTCTTCGAACTTTTTTTCCGATACAGACTGGAGCTTTCGCTTTCAGAAACTGTTGTGCAGTGCGAAGCGTCTGAGGCTCAAATCAAACCTATACTGGAAAAACTTACAAAACGAGAGTGGCTGTTATTTTCAAAAACAAAAAAAACATACCGCTATGGCATGAAATTGCTACCATTTACAAGAGAAGAAATACTAAAAGCAGAACTCGTACGACAGTTCACCCCGATTATGAAACAGCTTTCCATTGCTTGCAATCAGAGCACAATGCTTAATTTTCTTGAGGGTATAAAGTCTGTATGTATACAAAAGATAGACTCTAAAAATTCGATACACATTGCAACTAGGATAGGCGGAGAATCTCCGTTGCATGCCGGAAGCAGCTCAAGGGTCCTTCTTGCCTATGCGCCAGAAGCTGTACGTGTCAGCGTCATGTCGTCTCCTTTAAAAAGATATACTCCATTCACCATCACATCTCCGGAAGAACTTAGCAAATCTTTATTCGAGATACGCAGAACCAGGTGCTGCTCCAGCATTGAAGAAATAAATCCGGGGGCCGGTTCTGTATCATGCGCAATTTTGGATGAAGGTAACAACTTACTTGCCGCACTCTCGATCATCGGCACACGTTTTGCCTGTGAGACGGAGGGGGCTCTCTGGAAGGCGCTTCTTCTTGAGGCCGTCAAAAAAGTCAAACTAGCATAAACAAAACAGAACATTGTAACCTCAACCTGTTTGCAATATAATTGCAAACAGATTGCTGATGGGGGGATTATTTTGGATATCGAAAAAATCTTGAGCAGCGCCGGACTGCGTACCACGCGTCAGCGCAGAGTGATACTTGAGCTGCTTTTCAGACATGGCTCTCCCATGTCGCACAGCGAGATACTTTCAATGATCGACGACCACCTGGACCGCGTCACGCTCTACCGCACGCTCGATACGTTGAAAAACTCCGGCATCGTCCATCAGGTGCAAGGCATCGACGGCGTGTGGCGCTTCTGCGCCCACGAGCAGGACCTTGACGGCTGTCCCGGAGACCATCCGCACTTTCTCTGCCTCTCCTGCGGCAAGATGTTCTGCCTTCCGGACCAGAAGATGCCGCGCGTAACCGTCCCCGAGGGGATGCAGGTGGAGGGAAAACAGCTTGTCGTATACGGCACCTGTCCGGACTGCACCGTTCAAAAATCGGAAGAAAAGGAAGAAAATAAATGAAGATAACCACAATCCCGCTGGAGGAGGCCATCGGGCTGCCGCTGGCCCACGACCTGACACAGATCGACGCTAAAAACCACAAGAAGTCCGCCCGCTTCAAAAAGGGACAGGTGATAACCGAGGCCGACCTTGAAACTCTGCGCGGCATGGGACGCGAAAATCTCTCAATAATGGAGATGTCGCCAGGCGACGTACACGAGGACGACGCCGCGCGCCAGCTCGGCGAGGCCCTCTGCGGCGACAACCTGCGCCTGACGGAGCCCTCCGAGGGGCGCTGTAACCTCGTTGCGGAGAGCTCGGGCATTCTCTGGTATCTCGCGGAGACGGTGAACCGTGTCAATCAGGACCCGGACTGGGTCCTCTCGGCGCTCGCGCCGCACCGTCCGGTGCTTGCCGGGCAGGTAGTCGCCGGCTTCCGCATCCGTCCGCTCGTCATGGAAGACTACCGCGTGGAACGCGCCGTCGCGGCGGTGCGCGGCAGCAAGCCGTTTATGATCCTGCCCTTCATGCCGCTGAAGCTCGGACTGATAACGACAGGCAAAGAGATTGTCGACAAAAAAGTAGAGGACGCCTTCCGTCCTAAATTGCTGGAAAAATTATCGCGCCTCAACGGTTCTCTGATGGGCCAGCGATTCTGCACAGATTCTCTCGAGCAGATCAGCGAGGCGATCGCCGCCTTCCTAAACGAGGGAGCGGACGTCGTAATCTGTACCGGCGGTATGAGCGTCGACGCCGACGACAAGACGCCGGGCGCCATCCGCAGCCGCTGCCGCAAGATATCCTTCCAGGGAACGCCGGCGCTGCCGGGGGCGATGCTGATGCTCGGCTGGGCCGCCTCGCCGGAGGACGGCCGCGACGTGGCGGTCATCGGCGCTCCCGCCTGCGTCGCCTTTGACGAGAGGACCGCGCTCGACAAGCTGCTGCCGTTCGTCTTCGCAGGCATCGAGCCGGGAGACCTGGTGCGCCGGTGGGGCGTGGGAGGCCTCTGCGAACACTGCCAGACGTGTCATTATCCGGCTTGTTCTTTCGCCGCCGGCAGTTAAATACGCGCCGCTGAATATATGCGTCAGCCGCGTCACGGCTTGCCCCGACCGCGGCTTCGACGTATTGATATACGCCTGCGCCCCGCTCGTGGCAAGCCGTTTAGCGTCAGCCACATCTATTCAGCGGAACAGGCGCTAATTGTGATAAAAAATATGTTAAAGATAAGAGGAGATGAAGTATGAATATCGAACTTTTGAATAAGATCAACGAAGAGGTACAAGCGGGGAAGTTCGGCGTGCTCTGCACCGTAACGAGCGAGAGCGGCTCCACGCCGCGCAGCCGCGGAGCCTCGATGTGGGTGCGGCCGGACGGCAGCATCGCGGGAACGATCGGCGGCGGCCTCATTGAATATGAAGCGATACAGGAGGCGCTGCAGCTGATGAACAGCGGCGAAGCGTCGCGGATCTGGCATAAAAGCCTGACGGAGCGCGACGGCATGGCCTGCGGCGGCAGCGCGGACATCTACATGGAGACGATCGGCCGCTGCGACGAGCTCGTCATCTTCGGCGGCGGCCACGTTGGGCGCGCCGTCGCTGAGCTCGGTGCTTTCGTCGGCTTCCGCGTCACCGTCTGGGACGAACGCCCCGAATTCGCCAATGACAAACATATCCCCTGGGCGCGCAACATCGCATGCCCCATAGACAAGATATACGAAAACGGCATCACGCTCCACGAACGCAGCTACGTCGTCATCATGACCCGCGGCCACGCTCTTGACGCCGAGGCCGTCACGGTTACGGACAAAAAACCCGGGGCCTATTACGGCATGATCGGCTCGCGCAGCAAGATCGCCACGGTGCGCAAAATGCTGCTCGAACGCGGCGTCAGCGAGGAGCATCTCGACCGGATATACCAGCCGATCGGGCTGCCGATCAAGGCTGAGACGCCAAACGAGATCGCCGTATCGGTAATGGCGGAGATAATAGCCGTAAAATACGGCGCGGATATAAAAAGGCTGCGCGGATAGGCAAGAAACACACCGTCGGATTCGTTATTTACCCTTTAATATGAGACTTTTATACTTTATAAGTATGAAAGTCTCTTTTTACAATAGAAAGGATGGATAGCAACAAAATGCCTCGCTTCAAGATATATGCCATAAAGATCATCACCATTTTTTTACTGCTCTTCACGGCCCTGGCCCCCACGCGGGGAGACGCCGCGGAAAAGAGCGTGCTACTGAAAGAGGTCGTACTTTCCCGGCATGGCGTCCGCAGCCCCACACAGCCGGCGGCCAAGCTGGCGGAATGGAGCGCGAAACCCTGGCCCAGGTGGCCGGTAAGGGCCGGGCATCTCACGGCGCGCGGCTCGTCGCTGATATCCCGCCAATGGACGGCGGAACGCGCGCGGCTGGAGTCCCTCGGCGTCACGCCCGACAAGATTTTCATCTGCGCGGATGTCGACCAACGTACGAAAGCCACCGCGGACGCCATCTCCGAAGCGCTCGCCCCGCAGGGAGGGATCACGCCGGTGCTCTCTGCGAGGGCCTTTGTCTATCCCATCTTCCATCCGGTAGAGGCCGGCTTCGCGGATTTTGACACCGACGCCGTCCGCCGCGACATCATGAAAAACGCCGGCGGCAGTTTAACAGCGCTCCAGCAGGAGCTTGCGCCAAAGATCAGCATGCTGGCCGACATCACGGGGCCGCTTTCAGAAAGGGCCGCCGCTAAGACCGGACTGCTCTATGGTTCGACCTTTGCCGACCTCCCCTCCGAGATCGAATTTTACGACGGGGATCGCTCCGTCGGCATCACGGGCGCGCTGGGCGCCGCGTCGGGCATCGTGGAGATATTCCTGCTCGAATACTGCCAGTGGCCGGAGAAAAACGCCGGCTGGGGGGCGGCGGACACAATGATACTCAGAGACCTCCTGCCCGTACACAGCAGAATATTCAACACCGTTAACCGCGCCCCCTCCGTTGCGAGGAGACGCGCCAGCGAACTTACGATGCTGCTGGCATCCTCGCTGCTCTCGGAAGAATTATGCCTGGCTAAAGTTCCCGACGCCGTCAAGGAGCCCGCGGCGGCGGCAAAGGCGGCGATCTTTGTCGGACACGACACAAACATCGCCGGCGTCGGCGCGCTTATCGGCGCGGACTGGCAGCTGCCGGGATTCGCAAAAAACGAAGTGCCTCCGGGAGGTACGTTGGTCCTTTCACTCTGGCAGAGGGGAAAAGAAAGGTATGTCACCGCGGAGTTCACGGGGCTTTCGCTGGAGACTCTGCACGGCGACGCCGACCGGCCCGTTCCCGCAGACAGATATCAGATATCACTCTCGCACATGCAGCGGAAACCGGGCACACGCCCCGCGGGAGAATGTTCGCCGGAGGAGTTTGCCGACTGGGTCAACAACAGGGTTGCAAACGCCAGATAGCGGTAAAGACTAAATTTCCGGGCGGGACTGGTTACAAAAGTCCTCGTCCGAATACGCGCATAACGCATAAAAATTGCGGCGTCCGGCTCTTTAGAGCCGACGCCGCAGTTTTACCGGGTCACTTCGCCGCCGTCACGGAAAAGCCGCCTTCCGTCTCCTTCCACTCCGTCCTCCAACCCGCGTGCCGCGCGAAGCGGATGACGTTTTCACGCGAGGTCACGGTATCTACAAGTACCTCCACAAGACCGGCGCTCAGCTTGTCAAGCGCCCGTTTTGTCTCTATCACAGGCTGCGGACATGAGAGTCCGCGCGCGTCTACGATCGTCTTTTCCATTTCAAAAACCTCCTATGCCATTCTATTCCTGAAACCGAAGCCCACCAACAGACAGAAGACAAGGCCGATAACCGTCGCGGGCGCGCCGAAGGCGCCGATGCCCGCGCCGGAGCTTGCAAGCGAGAAGTTATGCGCGAAGGCCGCGCCGACGAGCATGCCTATGATAAAGCTGCCCGCGTCGGAATCCCCCTCGCCGGACATGATGAGCATCCGTCCCGGGCAGCCGCCAGCAAGGGTGAAGGCAAGTCCGGAGAGGACCATGCCGAGGAAGTTCCATAGCTGCATGGTATGCGCCACTGGCTGCCCCTCAAATCCGGGCTTGAATTGTCCGAGGATCATGTTGGTCACAAAGGCCGCGAGGATAAAGGCGGCGATCCCCTTAAATAGGTGCGAGTCCCGGACCATGATCAGGTCGCGCACCGCGCCGATCGTACAGAAGCGTGTGCGCTGCGCGAGCCAGCCGACTACAAGTCCTGCGCCGAGAGAGATGAGGATGGGGGCGTGCGCCGCGCCGGGGCCCTTGGCGGAGAAGAATATCGGGCCGCTGCCCTCGGGGCCAAATAAAGGTTTGAAGAAAAGCAGCGCGAGGATGGCCAGGGCGAGCAGCGGCATCACAAGCCCGGCCGCCTTCGGCGTAGGGCGCGCGGCTCCGAGGCTGAAGCCGCCGTAGAGGAACCAGACGCCGATACCGATACCGGCGATAAGCCCCGCGATACCGGCGATGGCGTTCCAGTCGCCGCCCGCGAGGCGCAGGTAGGCGCGCCAGGGACAGCCGAGAAAGACGAGCGCGCCGATCATGGCGAAAAAGCCGAGTGCGAAGCGCACCATCGGCGAAGAGCCGCCGCGCGGCCTGTATTCAGAAAAGGCGAGCGCCGAGGCGAAGGCTCCGAGGATGAAGCCCGCGATCTCGGGACGCAGATACTGCACGATTGCGGCGCGGTGCAGGCCGAGGGCCCCCGCGATGTCGCGCGTGAAGCAGGCGACGCAGAAGCCCATATTTCCAGGATTACCAAACTTTACCAGCAGCGCCGCAATGACGCCGAGAACAAGCCCAGCGATCGCCGGGCCATTTTTCGACATAAGGAAACGGTCCAAAATATTTACCTCCTGTTGTTAATCAAATACGTGGATAAAAAATATGACTAAACAGAGCGCCGGCAGGCGTACCGGCCGCCCATCACATATCGATACAGCGGGGATGAAGGGGGATATTATCCTTTTATATACGGATATGCGAGGGAACGGCGACAGACGGCGGACTCGGTACACGAGCCAAAATAAACAGATCACGTCATGACAGCCGTCCTCCCCTCAAAGGATATTTTTACCAATTACACCGGTTATTATAAGCACTAATCGCTTACTTTTGCAATTTGCCGCAAGACATTGTTGTGCAAGAGCCTAAACAGGGCGCCTCGCATCTCTATCGCCCTCCATCTCAGAAAAAAGAGGTCCTTAAAACCAAACCTTTAATCATTATGCTTACGCAGAGAAATATAGGCATAAAACACAATGCGCGAAAGATAAATTTTGATTATACTTGCAAACATGAGGTTATAAGAATAATGCGCAGGGGAAAAACTGATATTTGCCGCAGAAAGGAATGATTGAAATGTCTGCTAGCAGAGAACCCAAGATGATTACAAAAAGAATTCGGCGAAGCCCCGAACTGCTGATAAAAGAGCTTGATACGAAGATGAAAAAACTTGAGGAGCGCATCTATAAAAAAAACAAGGATGCCGTACACCATATCGGTGCGGCCATCTTAAAGCGCGCCAACTTCGATTTTTCCTCCTTCACCCACGAGGACCTGGAGGCCATCCAGAACATGACGCCCCACGGTGAAGAGATGGTAACGGAGATAATTAAAAAAGCCAACCAGAGCTAACACCCCTATAAACCCCAGAGACGAAGAGAGACGGCTAAAAACCGTCTCTTTTCGCCCCCTTGTCATACCGCGTAATTTCTGTGGGAACCCTATATAAGAAATTGGAACAGATCGGGCTTGTCGTTCAAATATTCGTAGACGATATTATGTTGTTTCATGCGTTCAACGAGCGGCGCGAAATCCTCTGCGCGGCGCAGCTCTATTCCTACCACCGCGGGACCGCGTTCTCGTGAGTTCTTTTTGGAATACTGGAAATGCGTGATGTCGTCGTCGGGTCCGAGCACATGCTCGAGAAATTCCCTCAGCGCGCCCGCACGCTGCGGAAAGCGCAGGATGAAATAATGCTTGAGCCCCTGGTGAAGCTGGGAGCGTTCCTTTATCTCCTCCATGCGGGTAATGTCGTTGTTGCTGCCGCTGATGACGCAGACGACGTTCTTGCCGCGGATATCGTCCTTTATATACTCAAGGGCGGAGACGGATACGGCGCCCGCCGGTTCGACGACGATGGCGCTCTCGTTGTAGAGGGAGAGGATCGTCGTGCAGATCTGTCCTTCCGGCACCTGGATCAGGCGGTCGACCACCTCGCGGCAGATGTCGAAGGTGATATCTCCCGCCTTCCGCACAGCGATGCCGTCCGCAAAGGTGTCAAGCTGCTGAAGCTCGACAGGCTTTCCCGCGTCAAAGGCGGCCTTCATCGAGGCCGTCCCCGTCGATTCCACGCCGACGACGCAGGTGTCGGGGCTCAGGCTCTTAAAGATGCTGCCCACGCCGGACATCAGACCGCCGCCGCCGATCGGCAGCAGGATATAGTGAAAACCTCCGAAGGCCTCGTTGAGTATGTCGAGGGCCAGCGTAGCCTGTCCCTCTATTATCTGCGGGTCGTTGAAGGGGTGGATAAAGGTCCCGTTCTGCGCCTCGCACCAGGCGACCGCCTCGCTGCATGAATCGTCGTAGGTGTCGCCCGTCAGTACGATGTCGATATTCTCCTTGCCGAACATCTTCACCTGGGTTATCTTCTGCTTCGGCGTCGGCTTCGGCATGAAGATGGTGCCTTTAATGCCGAGCTTGTTGCAGGCCAGCGCCACGCCCTGCGCGTGGTTGCCGGCCGAGGCGCAGACGACTCCGCGCGCGAGATCCTCCTGCGGAAGACTGGATATTTTGTTGTATGCGCCGCGTATCTTGTAAGAGCGAACGATCTGCATATCCTCGCGCTTGAGCCAAATATTCGCCCCGTAGCGTTCGGAAAGCTGGATGTTCAGCATAAGCGGCGTATTTACCACTACGCCGCTTATGCGCTGTTTTGCTTTCTGGATGTCATGAAGCTGAGGCCGGTAGTCTGACATCTTATGCGCCTAAAGTCTTACGTTGATGATTGCCGTAACGCCGACGCCCTTAACGCGGCGGAAGCGCTGGATCGGGTTGAGCGAGTCTATCGGGATCAGCGCCGTCGCGCGGATGCTGCTGAACTCTCCCTCGATCTGAGCCACCGCCTTCGTATTATCGATAGCGTCTTTCGTCGTCACTCCAACCTGGGCGGCGCCGATACGCGTGCCGTCGCCGATCGAAACTATAGGCACGACCTTCGTGTACCCCTCGTACTTGACGCCCTTATTGAAGGTGATGGTGTTGATAAAATCGTTCATCTGCGGCGAAATGGCCGTTACGAGCCAGCCTCCGGCAACGCCGAGGGCGCCCTTTTTGAGGATATCGCCGAGATCAAACGCCCGCGCCGCGGGCACCGAGACAACCATTACCGCACAGATAAGCGCCGCTGCCACGGCGTTGTTTATTTTCTTTTTCATAGCTCCTGCTTCAGACCTTTCTTTAATTATATTAATTAAAATGCTACCGAACTCGGCCGGTGCCTTTTGTCGAGAATCTCAATCATGACACGGTCGACAGTTCTCATTCCCTCGCGCGAAATGCGCCCGACATTTTCCACCGTCTCTTCGATCGTCTCGCCGAATACGCCCTGAGGAACGGCAAGCCGCTGTCCCATAAGCGCCCATTCCATCGCGTAATAGGCCTCGGTGGCCGCGGCTCCGACCTTCAGCGCGCAGCTCTCCTTCGCCCCGTCGCAGAGCATCCCCGCGATATTCGCCAGCAGAAGGCTCATCGCGGTGCATATCTGATCATAGCTGCCGCCCATCAGATAGGTCATGCCCGCGGCGGCTCCCGCTCCCGCGGCTACTGAACAGCCGCAGACGGGGGAGAGGCGTCCGAGATTGTGCTTGACGAAGCTCGTCGCGATATGACTGACGGCGACCGCCTTCGCGATCTCCTCCTCGCTCTTGCCCGTGCGCCTGCCGAGCACCGCGACGGGAAGGATCGCCGTTATCCCGTAGTTGCCGCTGCCGGCGCTGCTCATGACGGGGAGCAGAATGCCGGACATCCTCGCCTCCGCCGCCGCGGCGCAGGTGCTGCGGATCTCCATCGCCGCCGGCACCTTGTCGCAGCCGCAGTCCTGGTCGATCTCAAGCAGCGTAAGCCCGAACTTGCTGCCCTGGAGGCAGGCGCCGCAGCTGCTGCACTCCTGCGGAGACCTGAAACCGCCCTCCGCGACCTTATAGTTCATATTGATGCCGTCCCAGATGAACTTGACATCCTCGGCGTCGATCTCGTCGGCCATGGCGAGCGCCTCCTGCAGTGTCTGCGGGAAACCGTCGTCAAAGCCGCTGGCGGAAGAACCTTTACGCTCGGCCTCGTATGTAGTTTCGTTGTCGAGCACTGTTTTAACAACGTTAGAATGGCTGTTTTCGATGAGACAGACCGCCTTGTGGCCCGGCGTGAATACGGAGGCGAGCACATAAACGCCGCTCCTGTCGGGATCACAATAGATGGAGACGCGCTCGTCGCGCACCCAGGCCTCAGCCTTCGCCACATCCTCCAGCGTGCTGTTGCGAAGCACCTCCAGACCGAGCGAGGCATCCCCGCAGATCGCGCCCATCGCCGCGGCGATGGCGTTGCCGCGCGCGCCCTTAGTGCCGGGGATGCCGACCGCCATGCCGTTCTTATAGATGCTGGAGCTCACCGTCACACGCACGGCGGCGATATCATCCCGTCCCGGAAGTTCCGCGCAGGCGCGTGCCACCGCGAGCGCGACCGCTCCGGGCTCCGTACACCCCAGCGCCGGTTTTACCTCGCTGCGAAGAAATTCTTTTAACGTAACCAATCTTTTTCCCCCTTAACTATTTCCACGGATAAAGCCTATCGAGACCTTATCCCCCAGCATTATGCCACATTCCCTGGCAGAGCGTCTATCCTGACTTTGAACGATGATATTCATATGATTCGGCATATGAATATCGTCAAAGCCGACAACTCTGCCTATCAGATCGCCGGCTATATATAAACCGTCTCCTAAGATTATATGCCCTCCCTGCGAAACTTCAAAGAAGCAGATATAACCTATTTTGTTGACTTCACCGCCAAGCTCCGCATCGCTCTCGTCGGTGACGATCACCTCATGGATGTCATACTTCTTCAGCGACCGCGCGTAATGCGTTTCGATCTTGAGCTTCCTGTCGTCCCTCTTGCCGTCAAGAACGACGATCACCTCGCCCTCGGCGTCTCTTTTAGCATGAAAAATATCCCTGTTAAACTTTAGAATCATCATTCGCACATCCTTTTCCGATATCACAATAATCAAAAGATCATATAAATCGAGCCCTCCTCAACAAATAAAGGAGAGCCCGCAAGAGAGTCTTATTGACGTTGTAAAAACTAACTGCCGCTTTGTACCGCCGCTCTGCTTCTTTTCAGCTGGACGAAGATCAGCGCGAAGAGTATCGCCAGTCCCGCGATGTCCGAAATCGTCTCCGGCACGATGAGAAGAAGCGCCGTGACGATGAACAGCGTCCTCATCGGCCAGCCCATATCGCCCTTCCAGTAACCGATCACACCGATGCCCAGCCCCATTATCCCCATGACGCAGGTGAAGAAGACCCAGGCGATGGCCGGGATCGACCCAAGACCGAGAAGCGCGGGATTGTAGACGAAGATGAAGGGGATGAGGAAGAGGATTATGGCGAGCCGCACCGCTTCGATGCCGGTCTCCCACAGTCCCGTCTCCGCGATGCCGGCCGCCGTATAGGAAGCGATGGCGACCGGCGGTGTGATCATCGACATGTTCGCAAAGTAGAAGATGAACATATGGGCGACGATCGCCTCCACGCCGAGATTCTGCATCGCCGGCGCGAGCAGCACGGCGCTCATGATATAGGCGGCGCTGGTCGGCATGCCCATTCCCATGATAATTATCATCACCGTCGAAAGCAGAAGCGCCAGCAGCAGGCTATTGGCGGAGAAGGAGGCGATGACGGCGCTGAAACGCAGTCCCAGGCCGGTAAATACGACCTCGCCGATCACTATTCCCGCCAGCGCGCAGGGAAGGGCGACGATCACCGAAGCCTTAGTCCCGTCGACCCCCATATCGATTATCTCCTTCAGCGACAGCCGCGTATCCTTTTTGATCTGGCAGAGGAGTATGAGCACCACGGTGGAGGCGAGGGCGGAATACATCAGAGAACGCCCCATGGCGATGAGCACCACCAGCGCGACGATCGGCAGCATCAGATGCAGATAGCCCTTTATTACGGCGAGGTGTTCCTTCGCGTCTATCTCTTCCGGTTTGATCTCCTGTTTGCTGGCCTCGAGGTGAACCTCCCAGAGAAGCGAACCGACATACAGCAGCGCTGGCAGCGTGGCGCAGAGGATGATCTTAAAGTAGGATATCCCGATCATGTCCGCCATGATAAAGGCCGAGGCTCCCATTACCGGAGGGATCAGCTGTCCGCCAGTCCCGGCGGTGGCCAGGAGCGCCGCGCTGAATACCGGCTTGAATCCGCCCTTCTTCATCATCGGGTACGTGATGACGCCGACGGAGGCGACGTTGGCCGCGGCGCTTCCGCTGATCATGCCGAAGAGGCCGGAGGCGAGGATGGATGCCTTGCCGGGTCCGCCGATGGAATTACGGGTAGCGTATTTCGCGATCGAAACAAATAATTTCCCCGCCGGGGTCGCGGCGAGAAAGGCTCCGAAGATCATGAAATAGAAGATCGTATCGGCGGATGCCGCGATCGGGCTTGAGAAGATACCGCCGGTGGTCATCACCTGGTTCTCCACAAAGCTGATCAGGTCTACCCCCTGATGGGAGAGGATGCCGGGCAGGCTCCTGCCGAAGAAACTGTAGAGCATGAATATCACGGCGATGATCGTCATCGACCAGCCAAGATAACGCCTCCCGGCCTCCATCAGAAGAATGACGAGGGCGAAGGCGAAAAACTTGTCAAAATAAAAGAGATCGTCGACAAACGGAATTCGCTCGACTATCCGCACCGAGTTAAGCACGATGTGGGCCATAAACGCGAATGTGATCAAAAAACAGACGGCGTCGATGAAAGCTGACAGCAAGGGCTTTTCTTTGATGAAGGGCTTCAGAAGAAATACCAGCAGCAGCGCGAAACCGACGTGCAGCGGCTTTATGACCATTCCCTGGACCGGTACGAAGGCGATATATATCTGCCCCGCGAGCCAGCACAGGGACACCCAAAAGGCCAGATGTTTACGTGTTTTTTCCAACTAAGACCATCCTTTCAAAACGATCTTACCTTCGGATCTTATTTAAAGACATTTCCAAAGTTAAAAGACAGGGGGAAAAGTTTGGCTAAAAACTCAATTCCCCCTGAGAACTACGTTATTAAAATCTCTCGCTGAGAACCGGTCCTATTTTATATATCCTTTTTCCTTATAATACTTGGCCGCACCGGGGTGGAGGGGAACGCCGCCAAGGTTCTCCGGGCTGCCGCCCTTTGAAGGCTCGAATTCCGCGAAGGCTTTGTGCCCTTTAACAAGCGCGTCCTTGCCCTCTACGACCGCCTTCGTGATCTTGTAGGCCGTTTCGTCGTCCATCTTATCGGTGACGGTGAGCGTCGAACGGTAGCCGGGGAGAATAAGGTCCGCGGTCTGCCCCTTAAAGCTGTCCTTCGGGAGCAGCGACTGCGTATAGCCGTACTTCTCAAGCTTTTTCAGGGAATCTTTGGAGATGGTGATCAGATCTATCTTGCCGAGCACCGCGAGCTCCGTGAAGGTGGGGTGTCCCTTGGAGAGGGCCTGGATAAAGACGTCGCAGCGGCCGTCCTTTATCACGTTTGTGATGGCTTCGAAGTCCATGTGGTCGACGGCGCCGCCCCATTTCTTTATATCGTCGTAGTTCATCCCCACCGCCTCAAGCACATGGGCGGCGGAGGCTTCGCCGGTCGTCCCGCGCTGGACCGTCATGAGACGGATCTTCTGCTTGTTCTTGACGATATCCTCCAGCGATTTGATACCGCTGCCCCTGCGGACCGCGATGCCGACATAAAACTGGTCAAGGCCGCCAACCAGGGTACGGATATTCCTTATCGGCTTGTCAAAGAGGACCTGTCCGTTCCAGGCCCAGAGGTTGTTATTGCCCATCGTGAGGGCGATGTTCATCTGGCCCTTTCCCAGCAGCTTGAGGTTGCCGATACCGCCGGCGATGGGGGCGGCGTCTATCTCCATACCGGGATAGGCCTTCTTTACCGCGTCCGCGATACATGCCGCCTGAACATACCATGTGCTGCCAACCTTATTGGAGCCGATCTTAAGATCCTGCGGGGCCGCGAAGCCGACTGTGCAGGCGAAAAGCACCGTCATTACAGATACAAGAACTCCGAAAATTACCTGACTACTCTTTTTCATTGAAACAGCCTCCTTATCCGATTTGGTGTTGCGGGATTTTATCCTAGTATTTAATAGCAATAGGGGATATCTTTTTCGACGGCGTTGGGTATCCAGCGGGGAACCGGCGGCACCAGCTGGCTCTCGTCCGGGACTCTCAGTTCGATAAGCACGGGACCCTGATACTCTATCGCCTCTTTCAGCGTTTCCGTTATCTTCTCGGGATCGTCAAGCTTATACGCCTTTACCCCGAAGGCCCTTGCGACTCCCGCGTAATCCACCACGCCAAAATCCGTGGCGAAGAAGTCGGAGCGGTAAACGTGGGCGGTCTCTCCCTTTATCCAGCCAAAGACGTTGTTGTTGCAGACTATCATCTTGACGTTGACTCCGAGGCGTGCGTATGTCTCAAGCTCTCCGCAGTTGAAGTGAAAGCTGCCGTCTCCGCCCAGCGCGATGATCGTATGGTCCGGATGCGCCACCGCCGCGCCGATGGCCGCGGGAAGGGCGTATTCCAGCGCCCCGTTGGAATAATTTGAGAGGAAAAGACGCCCCTGCTCCTTCTGCTTTATATAGGCCGCGGAGAAGATGCTGCCGACGCTCGGCTCCACGACGATATGGCTTTTTTCAGGAAGCAGCGCCTCAAGCTCCTTCATAAAACGGACCGGATGTATCGGCGACTGCGTCGATTTTACAAATTCGCGGAGGGACTCATCGAGCGCCTTCATCGCCGGCGCGGCCTCGCAGCTGTTTTCCGCGTTGGACTTAATTCCCTCGGCCTTTATCTTCTCAACCATCATCCCCACCGTGGCCTTGGCGTCGCCGAGGAGAACGACGTCGGTGCGGTAATTATTCCCCGCGTCCACGCCGTCGATGTTCAAATATATCACCTTCAGATCGCCGCTCTGCTTCGGAAGCTTCCAGGCGTCGGTGCCGGCGGAATCGGTGTTCGAACCGATGAAAAAGACAAGATCCGCCGTCTCGAGAAATTTGTTGGAATAGCTCGTGCCGCCTCTGGCGCCGATGAGGCGTATCGAAAGAGGGTGCGTCTCGGAGATCGTCCCCTTGCCCGTCATCGTACAGCCGACGGGGATATTGAGCTCCTCCGCAAGTGCCCGGACCTCGTCGCCCGCGTCCGAGATCAGCGCCCCCTGTCCGCAGACGATGACCGGACGCTTCGCGGCGGCCAGCAACTTCACCGCCCTGTCGATCTGCGAAAAATCGGCTACGGGGCGATAGGCCGGCCATTTGGCCATGCAGGGATCGGCATAGAGGTCGTCAACTTCGGCCTCTTCCGTATATACATCCATCGGCACCCTGATATGCACAGCTCCGGGACGTCCGGAGAGGGCGACACGGAAGGCCCTGCGGATGAGGAAGGGGATATCTTTAGCCTTCGTTATCAGAATGCTCTCCTTCGTGATCGCGCTGTAAAGGCGGTTCTGGTCGAAGCCGGAAAGCATATTCCTCTTATCGTTGTTGTACGGCACATCCGAAGTAAAGCAGATCGTCGGAACTGCCCCCGTAAAAGATTCAAGAACGCCGGGTACGGGGTGTGAACCTCCGGGGCTCGGAGCCTCGCTGATACCGACCCTGCCGCTGACCTTGGCGTAAGCCTCGGCCATATATGCGGCCGCGCGCTCGTCATGGGTCAGGATATGTTCTATATCCGAACATTTAAGCCATTCCCTGTAAAAACCCAGAGTCGTCTCTCCGGGCAAGCCAAATACATGCTTTACCTCATGCAGCCGCAGCATCTCCAATATAATCTGCGCACCTGACATTTTCATACGCATACCCCCACTCAGCATTTGTTTTATTTTGAAAAAATAATTATCGCCGCCCGTCACGGATGAGCAGCTATACTATAAACATAATTATCTGCTCTGTCAACTCAATATAATTACCTTAGAATTTATTTTTAAGCTAATTATGAATAATAATGCCGCCAATTATAGCGCCGTATTACGCAAACAATAAAAGGGCCCGCACCTCAGCGCAGGCCCATAATTATTTATTTTTTGTACCGTGACGATGGAGGAGACCGTCACTCCAGATAAAGTTTTTTAGCGTTGTCAACGACGTCGGTGAGATGTTTTCCCATCAGCAGTGACGCCCTCTCGGGATCGCGGTCCTTTATCGCCTGCAGGACCTTCTCATGTGATACGTTGACGGGCTGGTTATACATTTTGAATGTCCCGATAAAAAAGTCCTGCCACTGGACCGAGAGTCCGATCAAGTCATAAAGGTTGCTGAGTATCGAGCTGCGGGCCATCTTCATGATCGTCTTGTGGAAGGCCGCGGAGTGGTCCGCGTAATTCTCATTTTTCTCCATCCCGCTATACTGGGCCTTAACGATATTTTCCAGTTCGGCGATATCCTCCGGCGTCGCCTTGAGCGCCGCCAGATAGGCCGCCTCACGTTCAAGGGCGCGTCTCGCCGTCAGGATGTCGACGACGTTATAGTTTTGCGTAAGACCCTTTTCCATCAACTTTTTCAGCGTCTCTCCGTACCTTTTGGCCGCCTCAAGATCCGCGAGCCTTTCAATGCCCGTTTCCGTTATGACATGTCCCTGAAACCCCCGGCGTTCAAGCAGCCCCCTTTGGCGGAAAGAGCGGAGCGCCCTGCCGATGCCGGCTTCGCTTATCGAAATACCCTGACGCTCCAACACCTCGCCGATCGCACCAGCTCCCAGCGGCACCCCGGCTTCACGCATCATATGCAGGATAGGGAATTCCAAAGGATTGACATTCTCTTCTACTGTCTTCATAACTTTCCTCCAAACATATTTAAGCAGGCCGCCGCCCCAGGTCGGAGCCGTGAAATAATTATAAGTCACATATAACGACGATTTTATCGCTGCCGGTAATTTTCCGTATAAACCCGTATCATAATGATAACACTGCCCATATGGTTATTCAAACCCGAACTATTTCCTGACAAAAATAAACTTCTATATTAAATTATAATTACGTGATTGACAAATACCCTAGCCTAATGTAGTTTTATTAACGCTTTGGCCAATAACGGCTACTTTATAAAACTTTCAGGAGGCATCTTTATATGGAATCATACGCAACAGATCTGCTGACGGCGCTTGCCGTCGTCATGAACGGAGTGCCGCAGGGACTGCTCTCGCTATCGCTCGGCTTCGCGGCCTTTCCTACCGCGATAGCTTTCCTCATCGGAGCCGCAGGTTCTTTCGCCTTCAATTCCGTGGCGACGATATCCTTCCAGGCGGAGACGATAGCCGTCGCCGGTAAGCTCGGCAGCACGCCGCGTGAAAGGATGAGCCTCGTATTCTGGGGCGCGCTCTTCCTCCTCATCCCCTCGTCGCTCGGCCTCAACGAAAAGATCGTCGAGGTGATCGGCCCCGTCATCGTCAACGCGATGATGGCCGGCGTTGGCGTAATGCTCGCGCTCGTCTCGATCGATATGCTTGAGGCCGAAAAATATTCCGGCATCTCCTCAATGGTGGTCGCCCTCGCCACCTGGTTCATCACCTTCGACCTCGCGAAGACGGTCATCATCTCCGTCATCGCGGCGACGATAGTCTTCAATATCATGAAAAAATATGGAAAAGTCGAGGCGCAGGACCTCTGCGTGGACGAGAGCCGCGAAAGGCTCACGCTGGGAAATATCGAATGGAAGATCTGGAAGTATCCGAAGATCCTCGTCAGCGGCCTTGCCCTCGCCTGCCTCAACATCGGAGCCAACATCAGCTTCGGGAAGATAACAGGCAGTATCGCTAACACCAGCGCGAACATCGATCACCTCGCGATATACTCCTCGCTCGCCGACATGGGCTCCACCTTCTTCGGCGGCGGTCCCGTGGAGGCAATCATCTCCGGAACGGCGACAGCGCCGCACCCTGTGGGAGCCTCCATCCTCATGATGCTGATAATGGCGGCGATACTATTTTTTAAACTGCTGCCCGTCCTTGGCCGCTACGTCCACAGCTCCGCCATCTCCGGCCTCCTCTTCGTTCTCGGCGTCTTCGTCACCTTCATCTCAAACATCCAGGCCGCCATCTCGCTCGCGCCCGCGGCGCAGGGCCCCTTCGGTTTCTCCCCCTGGGGCATGGCCATCGGGGCAACCGTCATCGTCTCCGCCCGCTGGAACCCCTTCTACGGGCTGCTCGCCGGCGTGGCGATCAAGCTGATATTCGGACTATAAGGAGATATGATTATGAATGAAACCTACACTCTGCATGTCGCGGGACTGGCACGGGAGCTGAAAAAGGTTCGCGTGGCCCCCAACCTCCGTATCGCCTCCTTTGTAATGCTCGGAGACACCCAGCTCATCGAAAAATGCGCCGACGCGCTCTATGATGAGATCAAAAAGCTGGGAGCGATAGAGATGCTCGTCTGCCCGGAGGCGAAGGGCATCCCCCTTACGCACGCCCTCGCGGTGCGTATGGGCGTCGACTATGTCGTCGCGCGCAAATCGGTCAAGGGCTATATGGAGCACCCCATCATCGCCGAGGTCAAATCGATCACAACGACGGAAAAGCAGATCATCGTCATTGACGAATTCGACGCCGCGAAACTCAGCGGCAAGAGAGTCTGCGTCGTAGACGACGTCGTATCCACGGGCGGCTCGCTGCGTTCGCTCGAAGAGGTGCTCGCGAAAACAGGCTGCACGGTCGTCAGCAAAGTCGCCGTCCTGCTTGAAGAGGGCGGCTACTCGAAGGACGACCTCATTTACCTGGAGAGGCTGCCGGTCTTTAAAGATCAGTAACGTCCCTTATAGGTTCGTAAAACCCATGTAAAAACGGAAAAGCGGCCCTTTTTTGAGGACCGCTTTTCTCTTTTTCTGCTATTATATTAAAATGAAAAATCATCCGGGGGTACCTTCATGAATAACATACAGCACCTGAGATATGCGGTCGAGGTTGAGAAGACGGGCTCCATTTCACGGGCGGCGGAAAACTTATTTATGGGACAGCCACATTTGAGCAAGGCTATCCGCGAACTTGAGGAGGATATGAATATCACGATATTCAACCGCACCTCCAAGGGCGTCGTGCCGACGCCGCAGGGGGCGCAGTTCCTCAAGTACGCGCGCAACATCCTGATGCAGATAGACGAGCTGGAATCGCTCTACAAACCCTCCGGAGCGCAGGCGTTCAGCCTCTCGCAGCCGCGCGCGAGCTACGCCGCCTACGCATTCACAAAGTTCACCCAGACCCTCGACGGCGGCGAGGCCATCGACCTCAAATACCGGGAGACCAACTCGATGCAGACAATAAAAGACGTCAGCGACGGACATTTCGGCCTCGGCATCGTGCGTTATCAGGACGTTCATGAAAAATACTTCCTCTCGGCGCTCGACAAGCGCGGCCTCAAATACAAGACCATCTGGAACTTCGAGTATCTCGCGCTGATGTCGCGGGAACACCAGCTCGCGGTGGCCCCGGAGATAAGCTACAGTGACCTGCGCCAGTTCACGGAGATCGTACACGACGACAACTCCGTTCCCGCGATGCCCGTCTCCGAGGCGCGGATGCTCGCGCAGAAGCATGAAAAAAAGAAAAAGATCGCCGTCTATGAACGCGGCATACAGTTTGAGCTGCTCCAACGGCTGCCCTGCACCTATATCTGGGTCTCGCCGATGCCGCGCGAGGTGCTCGACTGCTTCAGCCTCGTACAGCGCCCCTGCTGCGACGCCGACAACTCCTTCCGCGATATTCTTATATTCCGAAAAAATTACCGTTTTAGCCGTGAAGATAAGACTTTTATTAAAAAATTAAAAGAAACCGTCGCGGAAGTTTCCGACAACCTCAAATAAGCAGCGTATACCGATATCGTAATATCGATATACTCAAATTAGTACCTGCAATTTGTGAAAGATATAAATTAACATTTACTCCGCAGGGTAGAAAATCACGGGGCATTATGCCCCTATTCGCACTAAGGGGAGTGAATGAAGATGAAATATCCAAAACTGTTCGCACCAGGAAAAATTGGAAATCTCACCGTTAAGAACCGTATCGTCATGGCGGCGCTGGCAATGGGCGCCGCCGAAAAAGATCAGACTATTGGGGCGGCCTTCCTCGCCTATCTGATGGAGCGCGCCAAAGGCGGCGTGGGAATGATCGTGCTTGAAAATACCCGTGTGGACGACAAACACGGCGTCGCCGCCGAATGC
Source organism: Cloacibacillus sp. (assembly GCF_020860125.1). NCBI lineage: Bacteria > Thermotogati > Synergistota > Synergistia > Synergistales > Synergistaceae > Cloacibacillus > Cloacibacillus sp. Next base: position 20,025 of record NZ_JAJBUX010000052.1, read on the forward strand.
CAGGCAAGCGTCGCGCGCGACGAACATATAGCCCCGCTCGCGGCCGCCGCCGAGGCGCTGCATAAAGAGGGCGTGGTCTTCTTCACCCAGCTCCACCACCCCGGACGCGAGACCTTCTCAAACCTCAACGGCGGCGAGCCGGTATGGTCCTCCTCCTCGTGCCCCTGCGGCGTCTGCCAGCAGGAGACGCACGAGATGACGACGGAAGAGGTCGAAGAGGTGATCGCGAAATTCGTCGCGGGCGCCGTTCGCTCGCAGAAGGCGGGCTGCGACGGCGTGGAACTTCACGGCGCGCACGGATACCTCATCAGCCAGTTCCTCAGCCCCTATACGAACCAGCGCACCGACCGCTTCGGCGGCAGCTTTGAGAAGCGCTTCAACTTCGTCAAGGAGATAACCGAGGGCATCCAGAAAGCCTGCGGCAAGGATTTCCCCATCGGCATCCGCCTGACCGTCGACGAGCTGCTCGCGCCGAACGGCGTCAAAGAATACCTCACGCTTGAGGACGGCGTCAAGGTCTGCCAGGCCTGCGAAAAACTGGGCATGGTCTACATCAACGTCTCAAACGGCATATACGAATCGTTCAATTCGCTCTCCGAACCAATGACCTATCCGCAGGGCTGCCGCAGCGAGAGGATACGCGCCGTCAAAGAAAAGGTCGGCATTCCCGTGATCGCCGTCAACATGGTCAAAGAACCCTGGTTCGCGGAAAAGATGCTCGAAGAGGGGCTCGTCGACTTCGTCGGCCTCGGACGCGCCGTCGTCGCCGACCCCCAGTGGGCGAAGAAAGCGTACGAAGGGCGCGAAGACGAGATCAACCGCTGCATCTCCTGCACCTTCTGCTTCGAGACCCTCGTCGCGGACACCATCGCCGGCAAAGGCCCCGTCAAATGCGCGGTAAACCCGCGGGCGGCGCGTGAAACGCTCTACCCCGCATTCAAAAAGGAGGGCGCGGGACGCACGGTCGCGATCGTCGGCTCCGGCCCCGCGGGACTCGAGGCGGCGCGCGTGCTCGCCGAACGAGGCTTCGCCCCCGTAATCTTTGAAAAAGGGGAAAAACCGGGCGGACAGATAAACATCGCCGACAAGCCGCCCCATAAAGAAAAGATCGACTGGATCATTGAATATGAACTGAAACAGCTCGCCATGAAGGGCGTCACGGTAAAGACCAATACGGAGGCGACGCCGGAAAATATCAGGGCGCTGGCCCCCTACGCGGTGATAATCGCGACGGGCGCGGAATCCATCCGTCCGCGGTCGATAAAGGGCGTGAACAACGCCAACGTGCTCACCGTCGACGAGGCGCTGCTCAGCAAGCCAGAGATCAGCGGCAAAAAGGTGCTGCTCATCGGCTCCGGCGCGACAGGGCTCGAGACGGCGGAGTTCCTCTGCGCCAAAGGCAACGAGGTGACAGTGGCGGAGATGCTCGACGCGATCGGCAAAGGCGTCTACGTGCAGCACTACCTTGACGCGATGGACAAGCTTTCAAAGTACGACGTCAAATACCTGCCGAGCCACAAGCTGACGGAGATCACGGCGGACGGCGCGGTGCTCGAAGATCTTAAAGAAAACAAAAACGTCACCGTGCCCGCGGATTACGTTGTGCTCTCCCTCGGCGTCAAATCCATCAACACCCTTGAGGCCGAGTGCAAAAAGTTCTGCGACAAGACCTTCGCCGTCGGCGACGCCCGCCAGCCCGGACGCGTAGAATCGGCGGTACGCGAAGGCTTCGAGGCCGCCTGGAACCTTAAATAAGCATTTCCTGTATGCACATCGATAAAACCCCTCGAAAGAGAGTCCCCGGCCAAGCGCGCCCGCGCGGCCGGGGACTCTTATTAACTCAGACTTAGACCTCTATCGCTGAGACATACACCCGCGCCTTCCTCTCGCCGCGCACCGTAAGCGTTCCGTCCTGGACCATCCGGTTCAAAATTCGTTTTGTCGTGGATTCCGCAAGGCAAAGAATCTCCCTCGCCTCTTTGTTGGAGATGCTTCCGTTCTCTCTCACATAAGCGAATATAAGTTCCTGTCGATCTTTTTTTATCGGCTTTTTATCGGCTTTTTTTATCGGCTTTTTATCGGCTTTTTTTATCGGCTTTTTATCGGCCTGGCGATAGAGGTTCACACGAAAGGTATCACCAATCTCCAGAAACTCCGGTTTTGGAAGCCCAAATTCTTCCGCGCGCTTCAGAATTCGGCGAATACCAGTTCCCCATTCTTCAATCAGCTCCATTCGGCTGAACACTTCTGCGATTGTTCGATTTCTGATTTTTGAACGTCCGCTTATGGCCTCTTCTAAAGTCAATCCACCATAAAGCATCCCAGGAGATGTTACCTCCAAACGATCATCGTAAATGGCAACCTGGACATAAGAATTATCCATATAATTTCGATGGCATACGGCATTTATAATCATCTCTCGTATCGCCCCGACTGGAAGTTCGTACCTGTCTTTTCTTACCAATCCCTCAATCTCGGCACTATGGTTGATATGTCGAAGCACAAACTGGTATGCCGCTTCAATCTGCTTGTATAAAGGACCGGAATATTCCTTTTTATCGATAAACACATCTCTGTCCGTTCCTTTAAACAGAGCGCACCGTATCTTGGCAAATCGGAAATAGTCGCTGGTCAGCAGCACAAAGGCATTGCTGGCAAGCAACTCTCCGCCAGTTTTTTTAAGCACCTTCCAACTCTGCAATTGTTCAACGGTAACTTCGGGAATGTTTCGCGCCTCTTCTTCGGTGGACACCGCGTCCAACATGTGGGATCGTATATTATCACACAGCATTTTCACAGCATCGACCGCAACGGGAAACCCAACACATGTCAGCTCATCCCATGACAGGTTCGTTCCCTCCATCTCCAGCTCCTTAATTTTTACGGCATCGGCAAGCCTGGACGTCCCCCCTATTCTGACATAAGTCCCATTTTCTTTTCCCATGGCCTTTAAATAATAGGGGCGGTCTGCTCCAGGATATATTTCCACTATAACGATACTCTTGCCATCCACCGTCTGGAAAGTAATATCCGGTATGATCTGAGGCGTACAGCAATCTGAAACAGCGTTAGCAATACTATCCATAATTTGAAAAACAGATTCCTTATCGACACCGACTACAAAGCCTGTTTCATCATCTATCCCGATGACAAGTTTTCCACCGCTCGTATTGGCAAAGGCTATGATCGTTTTAATATATCGCTCACTTTTGTGAGAAAGCGCGGACTTAAATTCGATGTTCTTTGATTCTCCGTGTAATATATCTTCAAAAGTCATTTTGCTCGCCTCTCACTCATCCATATTTTTTCTGCCAGATGCTTCAGATATTTATTTATTATAAAAGCAGAAATAAAAAAAAGACAACATGGGCATAGATGTATGCGTACTCCGAAGATGAGACAATTTGTTTGACGGCCTCTTTATCATCTGGATTTTAATCGCCCCAGCTATACCGATATTGTTATATCGATATTCAAAATATGTATCTACAAGATTTATGGGAGCGGTACTAGAATATCATTGTACACAGAGTTCCGGTCCACACACCGGATTATTAGATAGATGACCCTTCATTTTCCAACCTCTACACAAAACCCCTCAAAGCCTTCCTGACGCGGGAGGGCTTAACCCTTTCTCTATCCACGCGCGGCGCGGCGGATCTGTATCATTCTTTCGCTTAATATATTCTTATTATATTATATTTTATTTTTAATATAGCTGATAGTTGGTTAACTTATAAACAGTTATTTATTCAATTTTCGCCATAAGTATTGACACAATTGAGCTGGTAGCTAGAATGAATATAAGTGCTTGTTCCAGTATTTTTACGTTTTCACAAAACACACCTTCATTAGAAATTGCCTTATAAAAAGGGAGTTATTGTTGTTATTTTGCCATAAGAAAGTAGCGCTGCGGAAATTGCACAGCATGATGCAAAATCCCGCGCACCGTTGAAAATGGACGGTATCGTCCACAAGAGGGAGGTTGAAAATCTCATTTGCATAAGGTTTTTATATTTACGTTTGTGATCACTGTTTCTCTGTCAGCTATAGGCGCTCAGGCGGAAAGTTACAAAAGGACCTTACGCGAATATGTCGAAGGCAGTGTTCTCATGCTTGTAATTATAACGGAGGAGGAAACAAATTTAGAAAAAAAGATAGAACCTTATTTGACAGGATCATCTCTGAAAAGGCAAAACGTTTGGCGGAGACAGCCGACGCGGGAGTTGTCTCGTATATCGTATTCCCCGCTGAAGGCGGAGGAAAACTTTATATTCACATACATTCGGACACCTTGACTACGGTGCAGATCATTAAAAGGCTTAGCGCAGAACCGGACATCATAAACGTGAGACTAAACTATATAAACAGACTGGATACTATATAAACATACGGAAAGGATGAACAGGATGAATAAACAGATGAAGAGACTAGTGTTGTCTCTATTTTTGTTAGTAATACTTTGTGTATCGGCATTTGGGCAGGAACGGGCCAAATATGACTTTAAATTAAACTTGGACAATGTTTCATCCGGCGACAACACGGCTGTCAACCAGACTTTTTCTAAGAGGGAATATATTGAAGGCAGCGTATTGGTCGTAGCAAAAAAACCGCAGCAAGACCGCCTTACGTTATCAAAAATGTCTCACACGTAGGCGCTCGATAAAATCAACACCGTCAGCGCCGGCGTTGCCAGGTCTGCAAACGCCGTTCTCGCAGCCACCTACGATGCCGTGTCAATTAATTCTGATAAGGTAGTAATGATGATCTCTTCCCAAGAGAAGACGACGGAAGAGCTGATCAAAGAGCTGAAAAAAGACAGTAACGTATTGAGCGCCGTCCCTAATTATATACACTATATTTCTACGGCAAAGAAAGTGGAAAAGGGGGAGGCAAGCGGGCAAAGCATGCCTGCCGCAGCCAGCCCCAACGACCCCAAGTATAACGAATTATGGGGCCTAAGAGCAATAAACGCTCCCTCCGCGTGGGATAAAACGACGGGTAAGGAAGATGTCTACGTTGTAGTACTAGACACAGGCATCGACCATGAACACGAAGACTTAGCGGGTAATCTGGGAACTTTCAATGGCAATTACGCAGGCTGTGGGGTTCTTCAAATATACGATTTTTATGAAAAAGATATGGAGACGGGTAAGGAGAAATTGATACGTACTGAAATTATGAAAATAAGCGGACAATTCGACCCTGATGACATGAATTTAGATTCATGGGGGGATCTCCAGAGCCATGGGACCCATGTGGCAGGAACTATCGGCGCTGTGGGAAATAACAGTCTGGGCGTCATCGGCGTGAACTGGAAAGTCAGGTTACTGGGCATCGGCACGACCAAAGTGATCCTTAATGAGGACGATAAAGTAGTCGATATCGAGCCGGGGGAACTCTCTGATGGCCAAGTAATCAAAGGTTTGAACATAATCCTTCAGCAGAAAAAGGCAGGATTGAATATCCGTGCCGTCAATATGTCTTTTGGAGATTGGTACACGCCACAATATCAATTAGAAGAGAGCCCTTATTATGTGGCATTAAAGGCTGTGTCTGATGCCGGCGTGATTCTCGTCGCCGCTGTCGGCAATGAATTTCAAAATTTGGACGCACCCGGAGGCCCCGGCAGCGATCCCCGTCACCCCAAAGAAGATTATAGAGGGAAGATATGTTATCCCGCATGCTATAAACTGGCTAATTTAATCGCCGTCGGAGCAGTCAGCACCGATAAATCATGGTGTGATTTTTCCAATTACAGTCCAAATTACGTTGATATCGCAGCGCCAGGCGCGGAGATTATAAGTACTCTCCCAAGGTATGTTTGGAGTGACGACGACGACAAGGTAATATCACAGGATCTTTATGGAGAGGAAAATGGTACCTCCATGGCCGCTCCGCACGTAACCGGTGCGGTGGCGCTGCTCTGCGCCGCCTATCCAGATAAGACGGCGGGAGAGATAAAGGAGCTTCTGCTCAACAACGCCGATAAGAACTTCGCCAAGGAAGGCAAATCCGCTTACGGAATGCTTGACCTCGGCGCGGCGATGAAGGCCGGGGCTCCTGCTCCGACTCCCACGCCTAAGCCGTCGGGCGGCAGCAGCGGATGCAACGGCGGAATCCCATTTGTGGCGCTGTTGTCAGTCATGGCTGTGGCATTTTTCAAAAAGAAAAGATAGCTCCAGCGATAATCCTCACTGGAAAAAGACGGGGCGCGCCTTCACGGTACACCCCGTCTTTTATGTTTCTTGAAATCCCCCGAGATTATCCCCGATTCTGTGTAAACCTCGAACAAGTCGTAGAGTATATCTAAGACAATTTTCCATATGGGCCTTTTCTGTGATTATTACAAAGGGATGTGTTACAAAAGAATTTTTCAGCTGCACCGCCAACTGCGCGGGGGAATAGACCGACAGGTCGTTGTTTTGCACAGAGGGAAACAACAGCTCCTTGCTGCCAGAAACCTTTTCCTCTCCCTGCACCTGCGGCTGCGTACGATACATCGGCACAAGCGACTCGGGGGATTCTATTTCTCCGAGAAGATAGGCGACAGAGGTGCCATAAGCCTTAGCAATCGCGACCAAGACCTGATTTGAGGGGATTTTCTTTCCTCTCTCTATCTAGCTGAGGTATGCCTGCGTTATGCCAAGGCGTTTTGCCATCTCGCCCTGCGAGCGTTTGCCGCGCGTCTGTATCATTCTTTCACTTAAAATATTCCTGCCGTATTTCATTTTTTTAATATAATCGCCGCCGAAAAAAGCTATTTTTTCTTAAAATTTCAAGCACCAACTCAAAAATCTGACGTTACCAGACGGAGTCAAAGTGCCGATTACCATAACTTTATAAAAAGAACTTTGGATTAGGTTATTCTAGCGGCTTTCTTAATACCGTTTTTCCTGTCTTTGCCTTAAGTAAATCACCGTCTCTCCATATTAGATCCCCGCGTAAGAAAGTCGCTTCAACATAAGCCTTTGTTTTGAAACCTTCATAGGGAGTAAATGTACTTGAGGAATGAAGGTTCTCAGCTTTAATTGTAACTTCTTTGTTTAAGTCTAAAATTGCAATATCTGCATCGGCTCCAATTCGAAGAGTCCCTTTTCTGGGCAACATTCCAAAAATTTTCGCCGCATTGTAAGAAAGAATTTGAGAAACTCTTTGTAAAGAAATACCTCTTTTTCTTGCTTCGGTAATAATTAAAGGAGCTATAGTTTCGATTCCAGGAAAACCGCCAGGGCTGTACCATACACTTTTCTTTTTGTCGAGGCCCAGAGAACAATGGTCTGTTCCAATGGTATTTATAGTTCCATCTTTAATGCATTCCCACAAATAATCCAATGTTTCCCGGTTCCGCATTGTTGGGGTAACCTTAGCAATTGCTCCGGGCATTTTATTTGCCTCTTCGTGAGTCAGCACAAGGTATTGGGGACAGGTTTCTACGAATACCTTCACGCCGCTGTTTTTACGCGCTTCTTTCACGACGTTTATGGCTTTTATGGAAGATACGTGCGGCACATAGACTGTTGCTCCCGTTTCAGCGGCGTAATAGAGCAGTCTGTGTATATTTTCCGCTTCCGCTATAGAGGGGCGGCTCTTGGCAAAATCTGAAAAGGATATATTTTCTTTATCTTTTTCCGTCATAGATCTCTGGAAAAATTCAATAAGGTCGTCATTTTCACAGTGTACAATCGCCAATGTGCCGGGCACTTCGGAAACTTTGTTTAAGGCGGCATATATAATGCCGTCTCTTACTCCGATAGCCCCCATTTTAATAGCCCCCTCCATACCTACGTAGCTCATGAAGAATTTGAATGAGGTATGACCGAGCTCCGCATAGGAGGCTATTTCATCTATCTGTTCATAAGAGCTTAAGTTAAGATGCAAGGCAATGTCAACTGAGGAATTATTGTCAATTATGTCTGTTATTTCATCCAGAACTTCATGGTAGCTGGTCTGAGGCGGCCTAAATTTCGGAAGTTTTGAAGCTTTTGCCATCTGGCATACAGTCGTAACTCCGCCTGCCGCGGCTGATATCGTTTCAGAGCGGCAATCGTCTTCAAAGGAATTAAAATTCCCCAGATGAACATGAGTATCTATAAACCCCGGAAACAAATATTTATCAACTGCGTCATACACCTTACAGCCTTCCTCGCAAAGGCCTCTTCCGATTGCGGTAACAATCCCGTTTTCAATTTTAATGTCAGCTTTAATTTCACCATATTCAGGATTGACGATGGTGCCGTTCTTGATGACCCATTTTTCAGATTCCATAATATCTCTCCTTTACGCACATTAAAGCTAACTGCAATTCCTTGTTAATTTATCAAATCTAAACTATTGTGGCATATACTCCTTCCGGTAAAAAATATAGTCTGCACTAAATTTTACCGAAAAAAGTACATGCCGCAGCTTTAAACATAAACGTCAGCTTTAACTGACAGATGCTTGTATGAGGGTAAATGTCTCAGCTAAGGTATTCGATTTAGGTTTAATTTACGAGCTAAAATAGAAACAACAGACCTTAATGTTCTTTAGAGTGGTCTTCTATTTCCACGTGTACCTGAACCTCTTCCTCTGCCTCTTCTTCTATATTGTTCTTAAACATTTCCTCAAGGTAGTCGGCAGGAAGGATGCACTCGCGGCAGCCGCCGGGGAAAACTACAATTTTAATATTAACTGTGTTGCCTTCAATTGAGCTAATCTCAATTTTGGAACCGTCTGATGCGAAACTCTCTTCGAGCGGCTCTAATGCGCTCTTTACTACTTCCTTATCTACCACAATTATTCCTCCTTTAGAGAAGTCAAAAGCAATTAGAAATTTAAATGATTCTCGATACAGCAAAAATAACATGGTCAACTTGCCTTTTGCAGGCCGCAGTTCAATGACAGGCACACGGCAAGTGACCATGTTATTATTCTGGTATACTACTTCTTTATCTCCACTGTTGTCGGGCATCCGATGTTCATGGAGAGAGCTGACTTTCCGGCAGCTCCGCCGATAACCGCGATATCGAAGTAGCTTGGATCTCTTACCATCGGAACTTCTGTGTCATCCGATGCTGTGGCAAGCCATCTGTAGCCGGGGTGTACGGTACCGTCTTTAATACGTGGGATAACCAGATGTTTGAACTGCCCCCAGGCACGGCGGCACTTTGCATAGAGGTACTGTCTAACGTCGAATTTAGTCCAGCCACTGTTGGTAATCAGCCTGGCATGGTCAGGCGCAAAGATGACAGTTACATGCATGACGTTGGGATCGATGAACCCCATCCAGCTGCACGCGCCGGGCCATCCCATAGTGTCTATTGTGCAGGCAATAGTCATAAGGAGGTCTTCAGGTCTGCCGCTTTCGAGGTCCTCAACGTCCATAAATGACTGACAGGGCATTGTCGTGACACAGTTCGTTCCGGGCTTGAATCCCTTTTCAACATTGTACGGCTCGTTGAAGGGGTTGTCATCCTTGTTTTCGCAGGCACAGAGCGCGTATTTGTTAGGCGAACCGAGTGTGTCAATGTCGCGGATACTGGGATAGCAATGCCCGATATTCATCATCGTAAGACGTACCGCTCTTCCGATTGCGGTATTGACAGCTGAATATTTGCCAGGGCCAAGGCAGGCGCCTTCAGCCGTCATTCCTATCTCTTTGGCGATAGGTCCGTTTACCATCACCATCGGTGTATCTGCGCCGGATGACTGTGTCAGACTGGTAATGTTGAATCCATCTTTGTGCATTGCTTCGATTGCGGCTGCAACAACAGGAAGATGCGAAGGCTCGCATCCCGCCATGACGCAGTTGACCGCAATCTTTTCAATGGTCGCGACTCCATTGCCGGGCTGATATTTAAGAAGCACTTCATCGCGTCCGCGTTTCGTGCCGGAGAGCATACGGTTAACTGCCGCCTCTGTCGGAGGAACTAAGGGGAGACCATCGCTCCAACCGTGGTTAATGAAATAACGATTGAGGTTTGTGCTGAAATCAAAGTAATTTTCTCCCTCAATTGTTATACGCTCAGGCTCTGCTTTTTCCTCGATGGGCCTTGCAGCTTCCGCCTCAGGCGTATCCAAGGCTTCGCCGTCCTGAGTAAGCCCCTTAACCACTGCGTCATAGAGAGCATCTGCAACCTGAGCAGCCTCTTCTTCAGGCAGTGAGTTGAGAGGATGCTCCATTACTGCTCTGCTGACTTTAAAGAGCCCTTTGAGGCGCAGTTCGGCATTGCTTATCAGCAAGAAGGGTTTAGCTATAAGCATTACAGTGGGGACGCCCATTTTTTCAAGGGCGCACAGGTCGCGCGTAAGCGTAACTGCGCTTGAGCCACAATCTGCCGTAGCGGCAACTACCGCTGCACAGCCGGCGTCTGTCACGGCAGCGAAAGCCTCTTCGCTGTGGAACAAATCCTGTTTAAAAAACACTGTCTCAGCATTATAGTCCTTTTTCAGGCGTTCAGCTATTGTGTTTAATGCAACGTTGCCTTTTGACTTGCCATTCCACCATAAGGCTATTTTCTTACCTTCCAGGCAAGTCAGTCTGGCCGCAGGCGTTATAGCAGCCTCTGTCTCGACCTTAGCAACAGGATTCATTACTGTCGCTGAGAATTTTTCCGTTGACATACATATACCTCCTCAAAATACATACACTTATTTCATGATCATGATAACTTTGCGTACCTATGAAGCTGCATATAGTTCAGAGAACAGCTTTTTATTTAACCATGTTCGGCAGGAAAAGCACGATCTGGGGAACATAGGTAAATACAAGGAGCGCGCCGACATATATCGCAATCGGGACCCAGACATACTTCATTACCTGCTTAATCGTACGACCGGCTATTGCCGCGGCAACGTAGAGGCAGATGCCGTATGGAGGCGTAAACGTTCCTATTGCAAGGTTAATAACAACGATTACGGCAAAATGCACAGGGTCGATTCCATAGCTGTTGACAGCTATCGGCATTATTACCGGAATCAGGATCAGAAGAGCCGAGACGGTCTCCATGAAACAACCGACAATCAACAGGAAGATATTGACTACAAGCAGGAAGACAATTTTTGAACTGGAGAAATTGGTCATAAAATTGCCCACGAGCTCCGGCATATTGTTGATCGAGATCAGCCATGAAAATACGCTTGCCATTCCGCAAATAACCATGATACCTGCTGTAATAGCTCCGGTATCTACAAGGATATTAGGAATATCCGACCATTTTAGTTCTCTGTAGATGAAGAGTCCTACTACAAGGCCGACGAAAACTGCCATGGCGGCTGATTCCGTTGCCGTAAAGGCTCCTGTAACGATGCCGCCGACGACTATGACCGGCATTAAGAACCCGGGCAGAGCATTAATGGTAGATTTAATTACATCTTTCCATGAGAATGGCTTATCCTCGCGGTAGGCTGAGCCGTGCGTCTTGGCAAAACGGTATGCATAAATCATCATGGCAATGCACATCAGAATGCCAGGTATGACTCCTCCCATAAAGAGATCCTTCACAGAGACCGTGATCGGTGAACAGGTCGCCAAAACCACCATGAAAAGGCTCGGAGGAATGATCGGTCCCAGAAGGCCGCCGGCTGCGAGCATAACGGCAGTGAAATCAACGTCATATCCGCGTTTGCGAATTTCCGGCAGTATTATTGAAGAAAGAGCCGCGGTGGATGCTGACCCCGAACCGGTTATTGCCGCAAATCCGGCTCCGGCCAGAACAGTCATCAGGAGAAGACTGCCAGTTACCCATCCGACAACCGCGCTTGTCCAGTCAATAATGCGCCGTGCAATTCCTCCCCTGTCCATAAGCTGTCCAGCAAGGACAAAAAATGGAATAGCCATCAGGGGGAAGCTGTCGAGGCCCGCCATCATGCGTATCGCAATCGTATTCATCGGAATATCCATGAGATACAAGAATGCGGCCGAAACAGTTCCGATTGCAAAAACGATCGGCGTACCGCTGAAAATAGCCACTACGAAAAGAATAAATATTAGAGCTAACATTATTCTTTTGCCTCCGAATCTGTCGTTGATTTTAGCTGTTTCGCGTTAAAAACAACATATTCAATCAGCCAATAGAACAGCCCGATGGGTATTATGAAATATACATAGCTCATCGGCATGTTCAGCGCCGCGGATATCTGTAAGCCGCCGACGGCGATCAGGTCAAAACTGCCGTATATGGCGACAACGAGGAATACAACGGCAAATATTCCGCAAAGCACAACGAGAATTTTTTTACTTGTGCCCTTAAGCACGCCTGTAAGGACGTCAACGCCGACATGCAGGTTGCGCTGCATCGCGACTCCGGCTCCAAAGAAAACCATCCATAACTGAGCGAACCTGGCGCTTTCTTCGGTCCATGAAATATCCATATCGTTCGGCAGGTAACGGCCTAAGATCTGAAGAAGTATCGCTATTACCATGTAAGATAATGTGATTACTATTCCAGTCTTGGCAATCAGCCTACAGACTTTAAGAATTTTCTCAAGTGTATTTATCATCTTAGATGATTATTTGCCCATATCTTGGATCTGCTTCAGAACCTCTTTAAGCTCGGGCTTCTTTATATACTTATCCGCAACTTTCTGGGCAACCTCTTTGAAGGGCGCCACATCAGGCTTCGTGATGTTGACTCCGGCCTTTTTCATAGCATCCAGGCTGGCGCTTTCGCTCTTTGCATAGGCCTCGCGCTCAACCTTCGCTGAGTAAGCGGCAGCTTCCAGAATAGCCTTCTGGACATCCTTCGGATAGGACTGGAACTTCTTCTCAGACATCATCATAGCTGTGACGCAGCGGTACCAGCTAACGAGAGCCCAGTTGGGAGCGGGACGGTAGAACTGCTGGTTGTAGCAGCTGGTGTTTGAAGCTTCGACTCCGTCAATGACTCCCTGCTCAAGCGCGCTGAACTGTTCGCTGAAGGCCATAGGAGTCGCTTTCGCACCGAATCCGTTAAAGGCGTCGATATGAATCTGGGACTGCATAGTTCTGATCTTCATCCCTTTCAGATCCTTCATGCTGTTGACGGGCTTTTTGGACGCGATGTGACGAACTCCGGCATCGTAGATAGCCAAAAGGCGAATGCCCTTCTTTGCACAGGCGTCTACAAAGAATTTTCCGGGCGCGCCGTCAGAAGCTTTGTAGAAATGCTCATCGCTGTTGAAGAGAAAGGGAAGGTCGTAGACGATGAACTCTGGGATAAAATTCGTTACCACCGTGGTAGCTGAGGTCGCAACGTCAACATTGCCGAGGAAGAGGCCTTCGGTCATTTCCTTTTCGCTTCCAAGCTGGCAGCTCGGGAAGACCTTAACCTCAAACTTGCCGTTTGTCGTTTCTTTCAGTTTTTTACCGAAAGCTTCGAGACCAAGCTGGTATGGTTCCTTGTTCGTTGCGCTGTGTCCGGCCTTTAAAACGGTGGCGCCCGCGGCGAAAGCGGAAGCCGTAAAGACAAATGACAGCACGAACGTCAAAAAGAGCACGAAAGATTTTTTCATAAGAATATCCCCCTTAGTCCAGTGTTTATTCAGTCAATTCATTATGACTATCATATTGTTAAAGCTAACGAGCAAGATACCCTCCGTCTACAGCCATAGCTGTGCCTGTGACATAAGAAGACTCATCTGAAGATAGGAAGAGGACAGCATTAGCCACTTCCTCAGGAGAGCCCATACGTCCAAGAGCAACACCGCTGACATTGCAGAGACGAGCGGCATCCGGATCCGGTGCGCGATCCCATGCCTGACGAACAAATTTCGTATCAATAGGACCGGGGCAGACGCAATTAACTCTGATATTGTCCGGCGCCAGCAAGAGAGCCAGAGATTTTGTCAGGGTAACTATGCCGCCCTTCGTTGCAGAATATACTGGGCTCATGGGAGAACCGACTTTTCCGGCAATTGAGGAATCGAAAACAATCGCGCCGCCGCCTGTCTTTCTCATTTCCTCGACAGCGTACTTCGCGCTGAAGAAACAACTTCTCAGGTTCACGGCAACTGTCTGATCCCATCCCTCTTCAGTAACTTCATCCAGACCTCCGGGGCCCGGCACGCCGGCATTGCTGAAGAGTATATCCAGCCTCCCGTAGCTTTCCACCGCTGTCTTTATCATCTTCTGCAAATCCGCGAGCTTAGACACATCTGTATGGACAAGAATGGCCTCCCCACCCGCTTCTTTAATCAGCTTTACCGTCTCTTCGCCTTTGCTGAGTGTCCTTACTGCCACTACAACCTTTGCGCCGTTCTTGGCATAAAGGCAGGCGGCTGCTTTTCCTATGCCCGCTCCTGCGCCTGAAACCACAGCGACTTTACCAGCTAATTTCAAGTTCATCTTTCCCCTTTGTCAATCTTTTACAGAAGTATCGAGCGATACTTCTTTAAGATTTGCTGAATTTACAATTGTCGAACGGCAGAGAATAACATGACCACACAACGACCTCATAGAAGACAGTAAACTTTGGTACCTATCGCCGTAGATCCAGCAAATAACCATGTTATTTCCAGAGTGCCTGTTAATCCTTAATTTCCTTCGTTATGGGCCAACCGAGGCCAAGGCTCACAGCTGACTTTCCGGCAGCTCCGCCGACTACCGCGATATCAAAATAGCCGAAGTCTCTTACCATCGGAACCATCGTGTCATCCGACGCATTGATTAGCCATCTGTATCCGGGAAGTACAATCTTGCTTTCGATGCGCGGGATAACCTGATGTTTGAACTGCCCCCACTTACGGCGGCACTTGGCGTAAAGATACTGCTTGACGTCAAACTTTGACCAACCTGCGTTGGCAATCATTCTGGCGTGGTCAGGAGCAAGAAGCAACGCCACCTTCATGCGCGGAGGCGTTACGTAGCCCAGCCATGAACGCGCACCGAGCCAGCCCATTGAGTCTATTGAGGAAGCGAAGGTACGAAGAAGAGTTTCCGGCGTGTCGCTCTCCATATCCTCTATTTCCATGAGCGACTGGCACGGAATTGCCGTAACGCAATTCGAGCCCGGCTTGAATCCCTTTTCGACGCTGAAAGGTTCCCATGGGTTTTCAGCTTCATTTTCAGCTGCGCAGAAGCTGTATTTGATTGGGGAGCCGATCGTATCCATATCGCGTATACGGGCATATGTAAAACCGATATTCATCATGCAGAGGCGCACTGCTCTTCCGATGGCCGTATTTGCCGCCGAATCTTTGCCAGGGCCAAAACAGCATGACTCGCTGTTCATCCCTATTTGTTTGGCAATAGGTCCGTTTACAAGAAGTATGGGGGCGTGAGCGCCGGTGGACTGAGCCAGGATGGTCAAAACAAACTCTTCTACATCCATAGCTTCAATTATAGCTATCAATATAGGCAGGTGTGCGGGCTCGCAGCCGGCCATAACGCAGTTGGCTGCAATTTTTTCTACTGTGGCCAGCCCCATGCCGGGCTGCATTTTAAGGATAACTTCATGACGGCCGCGTTTCGTGCCAGTCAGCATGCGGTTAACAGCTTCCTCGGTGGGCGGAACGATCGGGAATCCGTCTCCCCAGCCGTGGTTAATGAAATAACGGTTGAGGTTGTAGCCCCAATCAAAATAATCTTCTCCCTCAATGGTTATACGCTCCGGTTCGACTTGATGTTCCAGAGGAACTTCTTTTACCGGCTTGTCTGATGCAGCAGCCTCGCCAGCTTTTTTCTTCGGAGGGAAGAGAAGCTCGCCTTCATGAGTCAAACCGTAAACTACGGCGTCATAGAGCGCCTCGCCGGTCTGAGCAACTTCTTCCTCTGGCATCTCGGTGAAGGGATGAGGCATTACTGCTCTGCGTGCTCTCAGCAATCCTCTGGTTTTGAATTCCGATGCATTAATCGGCAAAAATCCTTTGGCTACAATTCCTACGGTTGGAAGACCTCTTTTTTCTAGGGAGCTTACGTCACGCGTAAGCCATGCTGTGCACGATCCTCAGTCTCCTGTGGTAGCGATGGCCGCTTGGCACTCCGCCGCAATTACTCTATCGTATACCTCATCACCATGAGGCCAGCCCTGAGTAAATAATTCTGTCTCAACGTTATACTCTTTTTTCAAGCGAGCCGCTATTGTTTTTAATGCTATGTCGCCTTTCGCCTTGCCATTCCACCATAACGCTATCTTCTTTCCTTCAAGGCTAGTCAAGCTAGCCGCTGGCGTTATAGTCTTTGATTCGACTTTAGCCACAGGATTCACTATTGTCATTGAGACATTCTGAGCTTTTTCCACTGACATTCCTTATACCTCCTTGAAGTATCAATAACACATTTAGTAACAAGATTCATTATTTCTGTTACTAAATTTTAAGCTTTCCCCTTCGACACCCACTACCTCCCTTCGAAGTCCTGCAGGAGTTCAGCTTTTTGTTCACTACCATGTATCCTTGAGATGGTGTCATTTTAAAACAGAATTAAGGAACTGTCAATTTATGTGGACTAATGTCCCATAGGACTAATGTCCCAATAATAGTATTTGCTTTTTATGTAGTTAGCGAGAAACTGTAAGGCTGATAATTAAAACATTAAAAGAAAAGCCCTAAATATCACTAGCTATAGCGAACAAGCCATGGCAATATAATATACGCCACAAGCTTGAAGACATCATAATCATTGGGCTATGTGCTACGGTATGCGGGGTCAGAGATGGATATTTTCCTCAATAGGACCACCGTTCCACTAACGATGCGCAGCTGTTCCGTCAGAGACATCCCCACCGTCTTAAAGACGGCAGGCGCACTATTGTGCCAGTGTTATTCCCAATTTTGATGGTTTTGACACTACAATCTGGTGATATCAAGGCTTTACAAAAAAATAATAAGGAAAAATATACGTAGAAAATCTGCAATTATCGGGAGAAAACTAAGATAATGAAACCATAGACTACGTAAGAACCCCAGGATAGATTGTTCCAGAACAGACTAGAAAATATGATAAATATGGACCATGGCGTGATTTGCCGCCGGATTATGGTGACTGAAAAAACATACATCGCCGTTTTTGCCGCTGGCGCGACCGAGGAGAATGGGAGCGATTACTGGAACTTCTGATAAACGAGCCGGATTTTGATATCGTTCTGTCTATTTTAGGGGTATTCTGACATTGAAGCGGATATCAGCTCAAAATCGACGGCGATTTTGAGCTAATAGATTCAAGAGGTATCGCCGCCGTTGTTTCAAAAAAATTTTGGCAACGGGGTTGTTCAAAGCCGTAGGTAAGGCTGTATCCGTTATTTATTTCATTATCCGGCACTCTTTTATAATCTAGTCCGTCCCCGCTAAAATATATACCATTGATTTTCTTTCTTCGCGCTCTGCAAGCAGACCTTCCATGACCATTTCATTGTTTTTCATTCTTCGCCGGCGATTTTTGCGATTATCTCGTCCGCGGCCTCCGGCCTTGCCAGCTCTTTGGCCGCCGCGCTCATCCTCTGCGCGGCCTCTCCGGCAAAGAGCGCGCCGACGCTCTCCGCCGCGCGCGAGGGGCGCGGCAGGGGCCAGGCGGCGCCATTTGACGTCAGGTAGGCCATATTTAGCTCCTCCTGTCCCGGCACGGGGTCGATGAGCAGCATCGGCAGCCCGGCGCAGAGCGCCTCGGAGGCGGAAAGCCCGCCGGGCTTCATCACCGCCGCGTCGGCGGCGGCGTAGTAATCCTCCATATTGGAGACGAAGCCCTCTATCCTCACGTTCTCCTTATAGCGGAAATATCCCTTCATCTGCGCGAGCAGCTTCGCGTTGCTGCCGCAGATCACGGCGGCGCGCGTGCCGCGCAGCGCCGCGAGCGACTTCGCCGCCTTGAACACGGAGCCCGCGCCGATGCCGCCGCCGCTGACGAGAATCACCCGTTCGTCCTGCGGCAGGCCTAGCTTTGCCCGCGCCTCTTCTTTTGAAAGAAGGTTTTTAAACTTCTGCGCGATAGGCACGCCGGTGTCGCTCACATTGTATATCCCCTCAGCGAGACGCTGCCGCACGGCGTTCGGGCTGCCCGCGAATGACCAGGCGAACTCCGCGCCGCGCTGGAAGCGGTGGCTCTCAAAATCGGTATCGGCGCAGTAGACGGAGATACGCCCTGCCTCCATCTTCGCCAGCTCGGAGGCACCGAAGTAGTGCGTAAATATCGCCGCCTCGGTGCCGTTCGCGGCGAAAAGATTTCTCAGCCTCGGCAGATAGAGGTGGCAGAGCCTTTCGTGCGTCCACTCAAAGGCCCGGGACTGCGGACCCGGACGGTCTGAGCCCCAGTAAAAGGCCCCCCACAGCCACGGCGCATGGCGCGCCATCGCGACATAGCCCTCCGAAACGACATATTTGAGCCACGCGGGGACAAAATCCAGAATATCGCAGCAGATGACGCGCCCCTGCGGGTTATATGCGAGAAAGGCCTCGCAGAGGGCGAAGGCCGCCGTGCGGTGGCCCGTCCCCTCGGAGGCGTATATCACCGCGAGAGAGTTTAATTTTTTCATACAAGTCCTTTAAATAGGTCGCCGAGCGTCACCTTCGGCGCGGCATTGCGCTCCTTCTCGACCCGGATCGCCGCCAGTATCGAGTCGCGCATCTGCTCCTGCGTGTAGTTGCGCGGGAAATAGAGCGCGGAGGCGTCACCGTGGCCGCCGCCGCGGATCTTCTTGCCGTCCTTCAGCAGCGCCAGCACCCGCCCCGCGAGGCCGTCGCGGCTGCGCATCGAGACCGCCCAGTCGCCGCCGAACCGCTTCGCGGCCACCGCCGCCACCTCGGGCGGATTGTCGTCGCGGTCGAGGATCAGGCCGCAGAAATCGGAGACGTCGCCGTACTCCAGCACCCCGTCGCAGACAAACGCCAATTCGCCGCCCGAGCGCCAGATATGCTCCTTCGCCAGCGCGAAGCGCACCTCCTGCCGTTCCGTGAACTCCTCCGCGCCGGCCAGCTCCACAGGGGAGAGCTCCGCGCGCGGGTTGTCCATCAGACGCGCCAACATGCCCCATTGACCGCACATCGTGACGAGAGCCTGCCACAGGCGACTCTCCGGCATCTCTCCGAGCCAGAGGTCGCGGTCGTTGGCGATCTTCATCACCGGTTCAAGCTCCGCAAGCACCGCCTGCGTGCGTTCATCCTTCGCGTTTTCGCGCAGCCACCGCCAATAGACGAGGGCCCCGCAGTAATTTGTGTCGATCACGGCCCACTTGCGGTTGCCGTAGCGCTCGAAGGTGCTCTTGTGGTGGTCGAAGAGGAAGGGGCGGCGACCGTCGTTCCAGAGCTTGTCAATCTCGTCCACCGTCTGCTCTCGCTGGCAGAAGAGATCCAGCACGAGCGGCTCCTGTCCCGCCGCAAGCGTCTCAAGGATCAGCATATCCACATCGCCATACCCGGTGAGCGAAATGCGCACGAGGCGGTCACAGTGGTGGACATGCCAGGCGAGCGCCGCCGCCGCGACGCCGTCGAGATCCGTATGGCTGATTATATGAAGAAGAGGTTTATCCATTGTAATTCCTCCGGTTTTTGTAAATAATATATATCACAAAGAGGTTGATGTAAATTAAAAATACTGTAATAAGTTTTGGACAAAACAGCGGGATAACCGCGGAAAGTTCCCGCAGGGGATATAATTCAGTCAAAGAGGTGGCAATAAATATGAAAAAAGCGGTCATAGATATCGGGACAAACTTGGTGAAGCTCATTATCGGGGAGCGTTCACAGAGAGACGCCATAAAAATTATCTTGGACGTCAACGTGATAACCAAGCTCGGCGAAGGAATGCGGGAGGACGGCAGGCTCTCGGAGGCGGTGATGGCGCGCACGGCGCAGGCCGTCGTGAAATTCGCGGATTTCGCCCGCTCACAGGGGGCGGAGGAGGTCGTCTGCGTCGGCACAATGGCGCTGCGCACGGCGGAAAACGCCGGAGACTTCATCAAAAAGGTGCGCGCGGCGGGCGGCCCGGAGGTGCGAGTCCTCTCCGGCGAAGAGGAGGCGGCGCTCTCCAGCCGCGCGGTGCTGAACAGCATAGACGGCGCCTCACGCGGCGAGGCTTTAATCTTCGACACCGGCGGCGGCAGCACGGAGTTCGTGCGCGCGGCGGGCGGCGAAATAGAGAGAGCGTTCAGCGTGCCGGTGGGCGCGGTGACGCTCACCGACGAAAATTTCAAAAGCTCGCCGTCCGACCCGCGGCTGGTCTGCTCCGTGATCGCGGCGCTCACCAAGAAATTCTCCGAGGCGGGCGTCAGGGCGGGCGCGGCCATGATGATCGGCGCGGGCGGCAACGTCACCGCGATCGCCTCCGTCGCCGCCGGTCTGGAACGCTACGATCCCAACGTGATACATGGAAGCGCCCTCACGCGGGAAGAGATAATGCGCCAGACGGCGCTCTACGCGAAGTGTACCGACGAAGAGCGCCGCGAAATAAAGGGACTCTCGCCGAAAAGAGCCGACATCATCCTCGGGGGGGCCTGCATCATCCTCGCCGCGATGGAGGCGGCGGGGGCCAAAGAGATCGTCGTAAGCGACCGCAGCCTGCGCCATGAGCTGCTGAGAAAAGAACTGAGTACGGATACGAAAATTTAAAACTTCCTTGCCACACATAGACGGCGGGCGTTTGTCCCGCCGCCAAATCAACGCTAGAAACAGCCGCCGCTGAAAACGGCGGCTGTCGCTTTCCGGACGCCTACCGCCGCTCAACACGGAGCTGTAATTCGGCAGATAAAGAAAATTTATAAAAAACCCCAACATATGTCCCTTTTTTGTTGGACTTTTGTTGGACTTAGCTCTCTATAATCTAAGAAAAAGAGATTTTATCGCGGAATATTGGACGTCGGGGAATTTTATCCCAACACCGTATGCATCTTTAGGCCATAAAAATAGAGCGGTTTTTTTATGAGAGGAGACAAAGTATGACAAATACAATATGCTCATATGGAACCTCTATGTCAATTTTTTGTATATATAATTTAAAAAACCATACTTTTAACGAGAGAGAGAGAGAGAGAGAGAGAGAGAGTTTCTAAACAATACTCTTTTCAATTTAACTCCGCCATTCTCCCACATGAATACGGCGCCGGTAAACGGAGATGCGCCCTCACCAAACGCACCTCCGT
This sequence comes from Cloacibacillus sp., assembly GCF_020860125.1. Classification (NCBI taxonomy): domain Bacteria; kingdom Thermotogati; phylum Synergistota; class Synergistia; order Synergistales; family Synergistaceae; genus Cloacibacillus; species Cloacibacillus sp. Next base: position 41,051 of record NZ_JAJBUX010000052.1, read on the forward strand.
TTGTAGTGCCTCCATACCAGTACGCAATCTCATTTACTCTTTGTCAATGCCGGGGGTGGTCATAAAAACCGGCTGATAATTAACGGGCGCGTATCGGTCCAGTCTCTGACTTTAGCTTTTCACCTGAATATGGAAGGATGATCATAATGTTAAAACGGATAAAAATGTTTTTCGTAATGCTTGCGGCGCTGATGCTGATCGCCGCACCGGCAATGGCAACAGACGTTAGAAATTTCGACGAGTTAAAAACTGCAATTAACGCTGGTGGCTCCATAACGTTACAAGACAATATTACGGGGATTATAGAAGGTTTAACTTTAGACCAAAAAGACGTTGTTCTAGATTTGAACGGCAAAGAACTCTCAACCGCAGATAATTTCGATAAGATATTTATCAATGTAAAAGGAGGTTCTTTGAGGATCAATAATGATGGCGCTATCACCTCAAACAAAAACACGTTTTTTGTTAAAAACGGCGGCCGCCTCGAAATCACTGGGCCAAGCTCTTTAACAACAATAAACGATATGCTAATTGGCCTTAATAGCAACGATGGAGGAAATACCTTATCTATATCAGGTAATGCGAAGCTGAATGGTAAATCCGGCATCACCATGATATTGTCATACTCATCTGAATCGTATGTCAATAATATTTCAATATCCGCCGGTGAATTTCACGGGGGTATCGTTATTAAAGATTATGACAAAGCCCCGGAAAATTTTCAAATCACCGGAGGAGCATTTAAATCTAACCCGTCGAAATATCTGAAAGGCAACTACGAGGCGACAGAGGGGGACGATGGCCTATTCCACGTCCATACAAAAACGCCGACACCGACACCCGGCCCCATCGACCCCGCGCCAACCCCCGTCAATCCGGTCATCGGCGGCGTCTCCGACGATGTGAAGGCCGAGATCAAGCCGGAGCTGGCGGTAACTGAGGGCGACCCCGCCGCGGCCGCGAAAAAGATCGGCGGCGCGCTGGCGGCGGAACAGCTGACGAGAAATAAGGACGGTAATACGATCGTGGAGCCAGAGGTGGCGGTCAAGGCGGCCAACAAGCTGGGGACGCTCAGCAGCGTGACCTCGAAGGACGTCGTCGCCCTGCCTGTATTCACGACGCCCGCGATCGACGCCGACAAGGACAAGACGATAATGATCTCCTATCAGATACTCGGCTCCGACCTCAAGGCGAAAAAGCCCGCCGACGTCAAGGTGCTGAAAATTCTCGGCGCGGAGAAGGGCGAACTCTTTACCTACGCCTCCGCGATCACCAAAGATATGGATAAAAAGTTCACCGTAATGAAGGACGACGACAGCGGCACGATATTCACCGGCGAGATAGACGGATATACCATGTACCGTCTCGCGCTCTTCATCAAGGACGGCGGTAAATTCGACCTCGACGGCAAAAAAGACGGTGCGGTCGCCGACCCGACGGTGATCCTCGGAGCGGAAAAGAAGGCCTCCGGCGGCAGCTCCAGCGGCTGCAGCGCGGGACTCGGAGCGCTGGCCCTGCTCTCCCTCGCGGCGCTTCCCCTGGTATACAGAAGAAAAAAGTAGACGTATTCAGCCGTCCGGCACAACCATGCCGGACGGTGAAACTGCTCTATATGAGCGGCGCGAGCCGCTGACCGATTCCCCCTGAACGGGCCGCGTTCACGCCGCTTTTTATATAGAGATACCAATATAGTATTCTCCCATCCACCAGTCAGAGATCAGGGGGGGGAACCGGCGGACGGCATTCCGCCGGTTATTTTTTTGAGACGGCGGCATAAAGTCTTACAATTACGTAAAACCCGCCGTTAATGTCCCTTAAACTCTTGACAAATTATTCCGTGGGTAGTATTCTTTCGCACAAGTTAAATATAGAAACCGATGAGGCGGAGATAAAATCTCTATACGCACCTTACAGAGAGCGGGGATGGTGAGAAACCGCGGGAGAGGCAAAGGGATAAATGGACCGAGGAGGGCGCACGGAAAGGGCAATCCCCGAGTATGGTGCGACGCAGGCGCAGCGTAAAAGGCGCGGGAGCGTGACAGCGCTCTTTGAGCGGGCCGTGTATACGGCCAACGAAGGTGGCACCGCAGATAAGAAAATTGATCTGTCCTTCGGCATGAGAGAAATCCATGCCGAAGGACAGATTTTTTTTACAGACAAGAGACCAGATAAGACAAGAAAGGACAGATAAGAATGAACGGAACAGAGACAGGCAGAGAGAGAACAGTCGCAGTTGAGGAGAGGGCCGCGGGGCTCTCAGTGTCGCAGATAATGCTGGTGGCGGTGCTGCTGGCGGCGGGGGCGGTGATGAAGTTTTTCATCGGTTCTATATTTTCCGCGGGCATGAAGCCGAACTTCATCATCGCCATGTACTGCCTCGCGATCCTTCTGGTAAGGCCGCGCTTTAAGGAGGCGGCGGTCATCGGGCTGCTCGCGGGCGCGGTCTGCCAGTTTTTCCCCGGCACCCCATACCTCAACTTCCCCAGCGAAATGGCGGGGGCGCTCGTAATGGCGCTCTTCGCAAAAATGGGCGGCCGCTTCGGCGGTTTCCTGATGCCAGCGATTTCGACCTTTATCACGACGGTGGTCAGCGGCGGCGTCTTCATGGCGCTGCTCTACGCGCTCTTTTTCTCCGGCGGCGCGACGGCCCCAGCGCCCTTTGCGGTATTCGCGGGGATAATCTTCGGCACCGCCGCCGTAAACTGCGTCATCGTCCAGGTGCTTTATATACCGATCGCTGCCGCCCTCAAGATGCGCACGGCGGCCAGATAGGAGAGGCGGCGATGATCTCCGTCGAAAACCTCTCCTTTATCTATGAGGGCGCGGAGAGGCGGGCGCTGGACGGCGTCTCGCTGCGTATCCCGCGCGGGGCCTTCGCCGTGGTCACAGGAGCGAGCGGTTCGGGCAAAAGCACGCTGCTCCGCGCGATGGCGGGGATCGTACCGCACTATCTGCGCGGCAGATTCTTCGGCGCGGTGAAGGTCGGCGGCCTCGACACTCTTGAGAACTCCCCCCAGCAGATAGCGCGGCTCGCCGGTTTCGTCGGCGAGGACATCGAAAGCCAGATGGTCTGCGAGACGGTGGAGGAGGATCTGCTCTTCGGGCTGGAAAATTTCGCCGTGCCCCGTGCGGAGATAGAGGAGCGCATCGCCTCTGCGCTGGAGATGCTCTCCATTTCCCATCTGCGCGACAGAAAGATATCCTCGCTCTCCGGCGGACAGAGGCAGAAGACGGCGCTCGCCGCGATGCTGGCCCTCTCGCCGCAGGTGCTTATCCTTGACAATCCCTCTGCGGAGCTCGACCCCGCGGCCACGGAAAATCTCTATTCCGCCCTCGCCGCGCTCAACGCGCGCGGCATGACGGTGGTCGCGGCGGAGCAGAAGGTTGGTCTGCTTTGCCGCTTCACTACGCAGATGATCGTGATGGAGGAGGGCGGCGCGGCGCTCTGCGGAACGACGCGGCAGGTGATGAACGAAACGGAGGCGCTCGCCTCGGCCGGGGTCATGCTTCCGCGCCGCATAAAGCTCGGCGCGCGGCTTCGCGCGGAGGGGCTTTACGACGGAGATATGCCGCTCGATATTCCGCGGGCGGCGGCGATAGTGAGGGGGATATGTCAATGATAGAATTCAAAAACGTCTCCTACGGCTACGGCGAGGAACCGCTTCTCTCCGGCCTCTCCTTCCGGCTCGCGGCGGGGTCGTTCACCGCCGTCGCGGGAGAGAACGGCGCGGGCAAATCGACGCTCTGCCGTCTCGCCGCCGCGCTGCTGCGTCCCACGGCGGGCGAGGTCGTCAGCAACGGCCTCCACACCTCCAAAGAAAAGGGGGTGGCCTTCGCCGCCTTCACCGGCTTTCTATTCCAGAACCCAGACCGGCAGATATGCCGCGCCACCGTCGGAGAAGAGATAATGTTCGGCCTGCGCTGTATAAGCTCCGACGGCAAAGAGGCGCGGCTCGCGGCGGAGGCGGTCATCGAGGAATTCGGCTTCTCCCCCGAGCGGGAGATATTCTATATGAGCCGCGGCGAACGCCAGATGCTCGCGCTGGCCTCGGTGCTCGTGCGCCGCCCGAAGATACTGATCGCCGACGAACCGACCTCGGGGCTCGACCGCCGCCAGTATGAGTTTGTCGCGGAGCGGCTCAAAGAGGCGCGGCGACGCGGCGCTACGGTGCTGATGGTGACGCACGACATGGAGCTCGCCGAAGAGCTGGCCGACGACATGCTCATCGTCGGAGGCGGCGCGGTGAGGGCTCACGGCCCCGCCTCCGGGCTGTTCTCCGACCGGAGGCTCATGGAGGACTCCTCGCTGCGCCTGACGGAGATGCGCGAACTTGCCGCCCTGCTCGGCGGAGACTTTGCGAACGCCGGCTCCGTCGACGAAATGGCGGAGACCGTAAAAGACAAAAGAAAAAGGAAGGTGGCATAGATGAACGGACTTTTTGACTGCGCTGGCGGCGACGGCTTCATATACCGCCTCAACCCCTCGATAAAAATAATGCTCGCCTTCGCGGCGGGCATGGCTGCCTTCGCCGTAAGAAACATCTCCGGCGCTTTGTTTATCGCGGCGCTGACGGTGGCCGCCGCGGCCCTCTCCGGCCTCGGCAGGAAGGCGCTCTCGATGGCGCTGCTGCTCGTGAAAATATCGGCGCTGCTCTTTGTCATACAGCTGCTCTGCGTACAGAGCGGCAGCGCGCTTATTTCCGTGGGGCCGGTAAAGGTGACCGACGAAGGGCTGCGCTTCTCGCTGCTGATGGCGGCGAAGCTGATCGCCGCCTCCCTGCCGCTGATGCTCGCGCTATCGGCGACAAAACGCGGCGACCTCGCCAACTCCCTCGTGCAAAACTGCCGCCTGCCATACCGCTACGCCTTCGCGCTCACCGCGACGCTGAAATTCATCCCCACCCTCGCCGCGGAGATGGCGCAGGTAATGGAGGCGCAGCGCGCGCGCGGCGTGGACTTCGAGGTGCGCAACCCCCTCAAAAAGGCCGCCCTCATCGCGCCGCTCTGCCTGCCGCTCCTGCTCTCCTGCGTCCGCAAGATAGAAAACAGCGCCGTCGCCGCCCAGCTGCGCGGCTTCGAACTGCGCCGCCGCGACAGCGGATATAAAAGCTATGCCATAGGTATGAAAGAGGCCGCGGCCGCCGCGGTGAGCGTGGTGACCCTTTCGGTCGCCCTTCTCCTGTAAAATCGGCGTTTATCAAAATCGGCGCGAATAAGCACCGTATGCGTCATAAGCCGGTCCCTAAGTGTCCTCGCCGTATGAAC